>CAKUMG010000079.1 GCA_934667465.1 uncultured Actinoplanes sp.
GCCTCGGCCAGCGCCTTGCCGATCGTGGCCAGCACCCGTCGCCGGTGCCCCGGGTCGCCCACCTCCTCCAGCTCGGCGATGGCGGCGCGACCCAGCCGGACCGCCTCGTCCAGGCGCCCGTCGAGCCGCTCCACCTCGGCCAGGTTCGCCACCGCGACCGCCCGCAGCCGGTGCTCGCCGCAGCGCGCCGCCAGGCGGTCGACCTCCGCGAGCCGGACCCGGGCGGCCGCCAGGTCACCGCGCCGGATCTCGTGCCAGGTCAGGTTGTTCTCGGCGATCGCCCGGTCCCGCGTCCGGCCACCGGCTCTCGCGAGTTCCAGGGCGGCCTCGCCGTGCTTCCGGGCCCGGTCGAAGACCCGGGTCGTCATCAGCAGCGCGGCCAGCTGGGTGTGCGCGGTGAGCCGGCCGGACACGTCGTCCAGCGCCTCGAACTCGGCCAGCGCGGCCTCCGCCGAGCCGATCTCCTCCGCGCCCGAGCCGTGCTCCAGCGCGAGCTGGGCCAGCCCGACCTTGGCCCAGGCGCGGACGCCGGGACCCGCGTCGGCAGTACGGGGATCCGCCAGCAACCGCCGCAGCCACTGCCGCCCGGTCACGTCCCGGCCGCGGAACCGCCACCAGCGGGGCAGGCAGGCCGCGAGCCGCAGCGCGGTGTGCGGATCCTCCTTCGCCGCCCAGGTCAGCGCGGCTCCCAGGTCGCCCGCGACGTCGTCGAGACGGGCCGCGGCCTCGGCCAGGCGGGCGCCCGTCAGCTCCGGCACGATGTCCCGGGCCAGGTCGGCCATCACCTCCGCGTGGCGCCGCCGCGCGGCCGGCAGATCCCCCTGAGCGGCGGACTGCTCACAAGCGAAGTCCCCCACCACGTCGAGCAGGCGGAACCGGAACGCCCGGGCGCCGCGCGCGCTGAGCAGGCCCAGCTCAAGGAACCGGTCGAGCAGATGCACCACGTCGGTGGCCGGACCGCCGTCGACGATCCGCTCCGCGAGGTCCAGCGACCAGCGGTTGCGGAACGTGGCGATGCGGTGCAGGGCCCGCTGTTCGTCGGGGGTCAGCAGGCGGTAGCTGGCCGCCACGGCATCGCGCACCGACACCACCCCGCCGTCCGCCGGGCGTCCGGAGAGGTCGAGCACGCGATCGCCGTACCGGTCGTAGATCTCCGCGACGGTGAGCACCCGCCCGCGTGCCGCGGCCAGCTCCAGCGCGAGGGGCAGGCCGCCGAGCCGCCGGACCAGGGCGGCCAGCGTCCCGGCCTCGTCCGGCTCGATCGGGACCCCGCGCACCTGCTGCAGCCGGTCGAGGAAGAGCGCCGCCGCGGGATAGGCGGCCACCTCCGCGAGCGAGTCGCCGGCTGCCGGGGGCGGGGCGACCAGGGGCTCGACCGGCCGGACCCGCTCGGTGGACAGCCCCACCGGGTGCCGGCCCGTGGCCAGGAAACGCAGGCCGGGATGCTGGGCGAGCAGCCGCCCCAGCGCCTCCGCGACCGCCTCGGGCGCCCGTTCGACGGCGTCGAGCAGCAGCAGCACGGACCGGCCGGCGAAGCGGGGCCCGAGCTCGTCCGGGCGGCCGGCGCCGAAGACCGCGGCCACTCCCCCGAGCACCTCGCCCGCCGTGGAGCCGTCGGTCACGACGATGCCCGCCACACCGTCCGGATAGACCTCGGCCAGCCGGTACGCGGTCGTGAGTGCCAGGCTCGTCTTCCCCACCCCGGCCAGGCCCACCAGCGTGACGCCCCGCGAGCCGTCGGCGGCGGGCGGGGACAGGCGGCCGATCAGCTCGGCGACGTCGCTGTCCCGGCCGATCAACTCGTCCGCCGGGGGCAGCCGGACCAGGCGTGGCGGCAGGCCCGGCCCCGACGGCCGGCCCCTCGCCGCGGCCAGGAACGCCAGCCTGTCGGCCCCGGCGAGCCCGAGCGCGGCGGCCAGCAGCTCCACTGTGGTGCGCTGTGGCCGGGAGGCCCGGCCACGCTCCAGATCCCGGACGGTGCGCACACCGACCCCCGCCCGCGCCGCGAGCTCCTCCTGCGTCATTTTGGCGCTGAGCCGGTAGCTGCGCAGGACGGCGTCGAATCCCGGACCCTCCTGGTCCGCCCCGTGATCGGACGTCATAAGCAGAACCTAGGCAGGCATGACCATGAATGCCGAGCGGGGACGGCGGATTGTCGGCTTACCGACGCAACTGCGCCCGTTTTGCGGCTTCCTGACGCCGCGACCTGCATAAACGCAGGATCACAAACCGAGTCCACGCGCGATGATCATCCGCTGCACCTCGGACGTCCCCTCGCCGATCTCGAGGATCTTGGCGTCGCGGTAGAACCGGCCGACCGCCGAGTCGTTCATGAAGCCGGCGCCGCCGTGCACCTGGGTCGCGTACCTCGCGTTGTCCACCGCGGCCTCGCTGGCGTACAGCTTGGCGAGCGCGGCCTGGTGCTTGAAGTCCTCGCCGGCACCCAGCCGCGAAGCCGCGTCGTACCAGGCCAGCCGCGCGGTGTGGGCGCGCAGCTCCATGTCCGCGATCATGAACTGGATCGCCTGGTAGCCGGCGATCGGGCGGCCGAACGCGGGGCGTTGCAGCGCGTAGCGAACCGACTCGTCGACGCACCCCTGCGCCAGCCCGGTCGCGAGGGCGGCGATGGCTATCCGGCCCTCGTCGAGGATCCGCAGGAACTGTGCCAGTCCCCGGCCGCGCTCGCCGAGCAGGTTGCTCGCGGGGACCCGTACATCATCGAATGCAAGCTCGTGGGTGTCGGAGGCGCACCAGCCGACCTTCGAGTAGGCGGGCGCGACAGTCAGGCCGGGTGTCCCCGAGGGAACGATGATCGTGGAGAGCTCCTTGCCGCCGTCGGCCTTCGTCCCGGTGACCGCCATCACCGTGACCAGACAGGTCAGATCGGTGCCGGAGTTGGTGATGAAGGCCTTGGAGCCGTTGATCACCCACTCGCCGGCGGCCTCGTCGAGGACGGCACGGGTCGTGGTGGCGCCGGCATCCGAGCCCGCGCCCGGCTCGGTGAGCCCGAACGCCGCCAGGGCCTCGCCGCTGGTGAGCTGTGGCAGCCACCGATCCCGCTGGGCGGGCGTGCCGAACCGGTATATAGGCATCGCGCCCAGCGAGACCGCCGCCTCCAGCGTGATCGCGACGCTGCTGTCGATCCGGGCCAGTTCCTCCAGCGCGATGCCCAGGGCGAAGTAGTCCCCGCCCATGCCGCCGTGCTCCTCGGGGAACGGCAGTCCGAACAGGCCCATCTTGCCCATCTGCCGGACCAGGTCGTACGGGAACGTCTCGCGCTCGTAGTGCTCGGCGATGACCGGCGCCACCTGCTCGCGGGCGAACTCCCGCACGCTGTCGCGCAGCGCCTCCTGCTCCTCGTCGAGCCGGAAGTCGACCATGGCGTGTCCCTTTCTGCGACTGAGGTGTATTCAGACCGGGGTGACGCCGTGCCGGCGCCGGGAGAACGTGCGGTCCTTGCCCTGGGCTGCGGCGAACCGCTGGATCAACTCGCGGCGCAGGTCGCCGGGCTCGACCACGGTGTCCACGACGAGCTCACTGGCCAGCCGAAGGATGTCGATGTCCTCCTCGTACGCGGCTCGGCGCTCGGCGATGAACGCGGCACGCTCCTCCTCGGGCAACGCCGCGATCTTGTTCGCGTAGACGGCGTTGACCGCGGCCTCCGCGCCCATCACGGCGATCTTGGCGGTGGGCAGCGCGATGGTGGCGTCGGGATCGAAGCCGGGCCCCGCCATCGCGTACAGACCGGCGCCGTAGGCCTTGCGGACCACCACGCAGATCTTGGGCACGGTCGCCTCCGAGACGGCGCTGATCATCTTGGCGCCGTGCCGGATGATGCCCTGCTTCTCCACCGCGGAGCCGACCATGAAGCCGGGCACGTCCGAGAGGAACAGCAGCGGCACGTTGAAGGCGTCGCAGAGCTGCACGAACCGGGTCGCCTTGTCCGCGGAGTCGACGAAGAGCACGCCGCCCTTGAACATCGAGTTGTTGCCCACGACGCCGACGACCCGGCCGTCCAGCCGCGCGAAGCCGACCGTGAGCTCGCGGGCCCACAGCGCCTGGATCTCGAAAAACGATCCCTGGTCGACGATGCCCTTGATGTAGCGCCGCATGTCGAACGCCTGACGCTCGCTCTCCGGCACCAGCGCTGCCAGGTCCGTCGTGGACGGTCCCGTGGTGGCGGTCGCCGGCGGCTGCTCACGGTAGTTCGCGGGGAGGTAGGAGAGGTAGGAGCGGACGGCGTCGAGGGCCTCCTGCTCGGTCTTGCAGAGGAAGTGTCCGACACCGGACTCGGCGCAGTGCACCCGGGCGCCGCCCATCGCCTCGAGCGTGGTCTTCTCGCCGGTCACCATCTCGACCATGCGGTCGGAGCCCAGGTACATGCTGGCGTTGCCCTCGACCATGGCGACCACGTCGCAGAAGGCCGGGATGTAGGCGCCACCCGCGGCCGACGGGCCGAAGAGCGCGCAGGCCTGCGGGATCGACCCGGAGGCACGGACCTGGGTGTGGAAGATCTTGCCCGCGCCTCGCCGGCCGGGGAAGAGGTCGACCTGGTCGGTGATGCGGGCGCCGGCGGAGTCGACCAGATAGACCATGGGTACGCCCGTCGCGTACGCCCGCTCGATGATCCTGATGATCTTTTCGACCGTCCGGGCGCCCCACGAGCCGGCCTTGACCGTGGAGTCGTTGGCCATCACGCAGACGTCGCGCCCGTCGACGCGGGCGGTGCCGGTGATCACGCCGTCGGCGGGGAGCCCTTCGGCGAGGCTGTTGGCGAAGAGCCCGTCCTCGACGAAGGACCCGTCGTCGACCAGCAGCGCGATCCGCTCGCGCGCGAAGAGCTTGCCCTTGGCCGCGTTGGCGGCGTGGTATTTCTCCGCGCCCCCGGCTGCTGCCCGCTTGCGTGCCTGCGCCAGCGCTTCGCCGTCGAATGCCACCGAGCCCCCTCGCCACCAGCCGACCTGAACGATCGTTAGGTTAGCGCATCCGGGCAAGGCGCGGTAGACGCGAACGGGAGCCCCCGCAGGCCGCGAGGACTCCCGTCCGATGGAAGCCGGCGCCGTGGAGGAGCGCCGGTTATTTCTTTTCTTGCCCGGCGCCTCGCGGCGCCGTTCGGGCCACACCCGGGACCGGTGCGACCCGGCCTGCGGGCCCGCCCGTCCCACCCTCGTGCGAGGGCGGCCGGGCGGACCGTGACATCCGGCCTGTCGAGCAGGCTGTGCGGTCTTACTTGCTGCCGAGCAGACCACCGACGGCGCTGAGGCCACCGGCGTTGGTCAGGCTCTGGGTGAGGCCGTCGATCGCGGTGGCCTCGGTCTTCTGGGCCTTGCGGCCACCGCCGGTGTAGTCGCCGTCGTCCTCGCCCTGGCTGCCGCCGTCGCCCAGGTAGTCGCCGTCGTCGTCGCCGTTGTCGCCACCGTTGTTGTGACCGCCGCCGTGGTGGCCGCCGTTGTCACCGTCGTTGTCGTCGTCGTCGCCGTTGTTGCCGCCGTGGTGGCCGCCACCCTGGTTGCCGCGGTCGCGGTCGAGGTCGTTCGAGCAGGAGCCGTTGCCCTCGCCGTAGCCCAGGATCGCGAGCGCGTTGCCGCAGGCGTTGATCGGGATCTGGATCGGGACCTCGATGTTGTTGCCGGTCAGGAAGCCGCGGTTGTCGCGGGTGTCCTGGTCGCCCCGGTTGCCGCCACGGTCGCGGTCCTTGCTGCCACCCTCGAGCAGGTTCGTCGAGGCGCCGTGCGCCTCGCCGTCGCCGATGGCGTTGCCCGTGAGGTTGATCGGCGCGTGGATCGGCAGCGCCACGTTGTTGCCGGTGCCGAGGCCCCGGTTGTTCCGCGTCGACTGCTCGCCGCGGCCGCCCTTGACGAAGTTGGCGCAGGCGCCGTGGCCCTCGGCGAAGCCGAGCAGGCCGATCGAGTTGCCGCAGACGTTGATCGGGGCGGTGATGGGCGCCGCGACGT
The DNA here is from genome assembly GCA_934667465.1 of uncultured Actinoplanes sp. GTDB lineage: Bacteria > Actinomycetota > Actinomycetes > Mycobacteriales > Micromonosporaceae > Actinoplanes. The sequence goes on from CAKUMG010000079.1 coordinate 5,955, forward strand.
TGTTGCCGGTCAGGACGCCACGGTTGTCGCGGGTGTCCTGGTCGCCACGGTTGCCGCCACGGTCGCGGTCCTTGCCGCTCTCGATGTGGTTCGACGCCGCGCCGGCCGCCTCGCCGGAGCCGAGGATCCCGGCCGCGTTGCCGACCACGTTCACCGGCGCGAGGACCTTGACGAAGACGTTGTTGCCGGACCCGAGGCCCCGGTTCCAGCTGGTCTGCTGCTGGGCCCCGCCCTTGCCCCGCTTGCCGCTCTCGATGTGGTTGGCGGCGGAGCCCGCGGCGTACCCGTCACCGAGGATGCCGATGCTGTTGCCGACCGCGTTGATCGGCACGAGAACCTCGGCGGCGACGTTGTTGCCCGTCAGGACGCCACGGTTGAAGCTGGTGTCCTGGCCGGTGTCGGCGTTCGCCGCGGCCGGGGCCAGCAGGAGGGCGCCCGCGGCCAGGACGCCGACGCTCAGAGTCTTACGAGCCCAAGTCTTCATGTGGGGGAATGCCTTTCAGAAATGATTTCTACGGTGAGTCGCGTATTCAATTGGAATGGCGTTTTCGGGCGCAGCGAAGCCCTGGCTCTTTGTTGGCTTGCCCTGACCCCGCTTGTCGACGCGCGCCCTGGTGCAGGCGTGCCGGCGGATGTGACGACCGGGCCGTTCCTGATTCGCCGCTTGTCCGCAAACGGTTCCTGGAATCGGTGGCCACGGCAGCGGAGGCGTCGCCCTCGGGCGCGCACTTCCGCGCGAGGTCACTAGTCAGGTGAGACGGTCGGTGCCTCGGCGTCGTGACGCCGCACCTCGGCATCGGTCAGCACCGGCAGCCGATGGGAGGCCATCGGGCCGCCGGCAACCGTCGCCGGCAGGACGGCGGCGGAGGCGCCACCGTCCGTCGCGGCCCCCGGCCCTGCGGCCGGGATGCCGCTCGCTGCCCCGAGGCGTGCCCGCAGTGGAGCGGGGCCATCACCATCGGGTGTCTCGCGGACCGCTTCCGGCACGGCCGTCACGAGTCCTTCGTGCCGGATTCCGGCAGCATGCTGCCGGACAGCGGTCTTGCCCACCTGCGCCCGGACGACAGCCTTCTTCAGGACCGGCGCGGGCGCGTCGGCCTCCGTCACGGTGACCGGCTTCCCGGTCTCCCGTTCGTCGGCCGCTCGTTCCGGAGGGTGCACCGGCGACTTCGCCGGTGCCGGCTCCGCCACATCGCGTGGCAGGTCAGGCACCGGTACGGCCGCCGGGGCAGGCCGGGAATCCTCCGCCTCGCCGGCAGGGCGATCAGGGGCGGGCAGGTCCCGGACGACGTCATCGGGCTCGCCGATGACGGGGATCGCGACGGTCTCCGACGCCGTGTCCACGATCCGCTTCGGGATCGAGACCACCGCGCCGAGCCCCCCGTGTCCCCCGGCGTCCCTGCTCAGGAGCCGGTGAACGGCGGGGAGAACACCGTCGTCATGCTTTTCCGTGCCGTTCAGGACGGCACCGAGGACCGGCGTGCCGGCCGAGAGCGTGTCGGACACGAGATCGCGGTCCGTGGCGTGCGCGGCGGCGCCGGAGAGCAACCAGGCCGCGCCGGCAAGACCGCCGACAACCAGCGCGCGCAGACCCCATCGGGATCCGGTACGCCCGCGTCGGTGCTCACGGCGCCGCTCCGCCCCCTGGCTGTGGGGCGGCATGGGCGCGGAGCCACCGGCGGCCGGACCGGTCGACGGACGGTACGCCGGGCGCGGTGTGCACTCGACCCCCCAGCCCGTCATGTGGTCCGCCCCTCGTCGTCGACTCGTGCACCGGCGGCCGAATCGATCGGCCACTCGGTATTGGTAACGAAGCGGCGTCAGGGGGGTCACGCGCACAAATGCAAAAAATAGTGACCCCGGTTTCCCGGACAATCAAAAGGACAGTCAAACCAAACGTGTACGCGGTCCCGCGCGCAACACACCTGAGGGCAGGGTGCGGCCGAGCAGTTTCTCGGCGAGTGCCGCCACCGCAATGAGCGCCTCGAGATCCACCCCGGTCCCGATGCCCATGTCCTCGAGCATGTGCACCAGTTCCTCGGTGGCGATGTTGCCGGAGGCGCCCGGGGCGTAGGGGCAGCCGCCGATCCCGCCGACGCTGGCGTCGAACTCGCGGATCCCGAGCTCCAGGGCGGTCAGCACGTTGGCCAGACCCGTGCCGCGGGTGTCGTGGAAGTGCAGCAGATCCGGCCGTACGGCGGAAAGAAGATCCCTGACCCGGCGCGGCGTCGCCATGCCCGTGGTGTCCCCGAACGCGATGCGATCGGCACCGTCCGCGCGCACCTGCTCCACGATGGACGCCACCCGCTCCGGCGCGACGTCGCCCTCGAACGGGCAGCCGAAACTGGTGGCGACGATCACCTCGAGAGTGGCCCCCGCGTCGTGGACCAGCGGGATCAGGCCCGCGATGTCGTCGAGCGACTCCGCGATCGAGCGGTTGAGGTTGCGCCTGTTGTGCGTGTCGCTGGCCGAGACGACGACCTCGATCTCCCGGAAGCCGGCGGCGATCGCCCGCTGCGCCCCGCGGGTGTTGGGGATCAGCGCCGAATAGCGCACCCGCGGGTTGTGCCAGGCCCGGGCCCAGACCTCGTCCGCGTCGGCCATCTGCGGAATCGCCCGGGGGTGAACGAACGACACCGCCTCGATCCGGCCCACCCCCGTCCGGGACAGCGCGTCGATGAGGCGCACCTTGTCGTCGGCGGGGATCGGTTCCTCGTTCTGCAGGCCGTCGCGGGGTGCCACCTCGCGGATCGAGACAGCGGTCATCTCATCACCTCATCCGGGCCACGATGCCCGTGTCGTAGTCGCCCGACAGGAACTCGTCGTTGCTCAGCAGCTCGGCGAAGAAGGGCAGGTTGTTCTTGGGGCCCGCGATCTCGAACCCGGCCACCGCGGCGCGGGCCCGGGCGATCGCCTCCGCCCGGTCGGCGCCGGTCACGATCAGTTTCGCCATGAGGGAGTCGTAGAACGGCGTGACCGTGGTGCCCGCCGCGTAGCCGGAATCCACCCGCACGCCGTCGCCGGTGGGCTCCACCCAGGTCGCGACCGCGCCGGGACCGGGCAGGAAGCGCTTCGGGTCCTCGGCGTTGATGCGGAGCTCGATGGCGTGGCCGCGGGTGGCGCGCGTGAGATCGGCGTTCGGCTCCAGCCCGGAGGCGATCCGCAGCTGCTGCTCGACCAGGTCGATGCCGTGGATCAGCTCGGTGATCGGGTGCTCGACCTGGAGCCGCGTGTTCATCTCCAGGAAGAAGAACTCGCCGCTCGCGGGGTCGAGCAGGCACTCGACGGTGCCGGCGTTGCGGTATCCGACCGCCTCCCCGGCCGTCACCGCCGCGGCCAGGATGCGCTCGCGCAGCTCGGCGCCGACAGCCGGGCTCGGCGCCTCCTCCACGAGCTTCTGGTTGCGCCGCTGCACCGAGCACTCCCGCTCGCTCAGCGCGATCACGCGGCCGTCGGCGAGCCCGAGGATCTGCACCTCGACGTGGCGCACCCGCGGGAAGTAGCGCTCGAGCAGCACGGATCCGTCGCCGAACATGCGCTCGGCGAACGCGCGCACCTTGTCGTACTCCGTGCGGAGCCCGGCCTCGTCGGCGGCGACGCCCATGCCCATCCCGCCGCCACCGGCCGCGGCCTTGACCATGATCGGATAGCCGATCCCGCCGGCCGCCTCGACCGCAGCCTCGACGGACGCCGCCGGCTCGCGCGTGCCCGGTGCCACCGGCACCCCGGCCGCCGCCATCAGGTTGCGTGCATTGATCTTGTCGCCCATCGCGCTGATCGCGTCGGCGCCGGGCCCGACCCACACCAGGCCGTTGACCTCGACCGTACGGGCGAACTCCGCGCTCTCGCTGAGGAAGCCGTACCCGGGGTGCACCGCCTGGGCGCCCGTCGATTTCGCGGCGGCCAGGATGGCGTCGGCGTTGCGGTAGCTCTGCGCCGGGTTGGGCGGGCCGATGCACACGGCCTCGTCGGCCTCCAGCACGAACGGCAGGCCGGCGTCCGCCTCGGAGTGGACGGCGATCGCCCGGATCCCGAGCCGCCGCGCGGTGCGGATGATCCGGCGGGCGATCTCGCCCCGGTTGGCCACGAGCAGCGACTCGATCATTCCGCCCCTTCTCCGCTATGCGTTTTGTCGTCGTTTTCTCAGGCCCGGCCGGTCCCGCGGCCCACCAGCGCGTTCACGGTCGCCTCGCGCAACAGGGCGGCCCGGCGCTGCCGGTCGACCTCGCCGCCCAGGAACGGCGTCGAGTTCATCAGGCCGAACGCCGAGTGCGCGAGCACCCGGGCCTCGCCGGCCTCGAGCTCGGGGCGCAGCGCCGCGAGCACGCCGACCCACTCCTCGACATAGAGGCGCTGCAGCCGGCGGATCTGGCGGCGCGGCTCCTCCGGCAGGCGGTCGAGCTCGTGCAGGTGGAGCGCGATGACCGCGGGGTTGGCCAGCGCGAATTCGACGTGGAACTCGATGAGATCGGTGAGGGCGGCATGCGAGTCGTCGGAGTGGCGGCCGACGCGCTCCTTGCCGCCGTGCAGCAGGCCCTCGCTCACCGGGATCAGCGCGGCCACCAGCATGGCCTCCTTGCCGGCGAAGTGGTGATAGAGCGCGGGCCCGGTCACCCCGGCCGCGGACCCGATGTCGTCCATCGAGACGCCGTGATAGCCCCGGGAGGCGAAGAGGCCGACCGCGATCTCGAGGATCTCGTCCCGTCGCGAGCGCCGCCGGGGGGCGGGCGCACCGGTCACCCGCTGCTGATCTACCGTCACCTCGACACTCTATCCCGCTGTCAAGGCCGGAACTGAACGCTCGTTCAGCATGTGGACCCCGCCCCATCCCGAACAGGCAGAACGCCGCCCTTCCCCGGCCAGGCGGAGACGCCGCCCTTCTATGACAGGCGGAGACGCCGCCCGCGACGGGCCCGGGCGGCGTCAGGGTATGCGGTGGGTCAGCGCAGCCCGCCGGGCTCGGAACCGCGGGCGATCGGCGCCCGGACCAGGTTGCCCCACTCGGTCCACGAGCCGTCGTAGTTGCGCACGCGCGGGTAGCCCAGCAGGTGCTGGAGCACGAACCAGGTGTGGCTGGACCGCTCGCCGATCCGGCAGTAGGCGATGACGTCGTCCTCCGGCGTCAGGCCCAGCTCGTCGCGGTAGATCGCCGTCAGCTCCCCGGCCGCCTTGAAGGTGCCGTCCTCGTTCGCCGCCGACTTCCACGGCTTGCTGACCGCGCCCGGGATGTGCCCGCCGCGCAGGGCGCCCTCCTGCGGGTAGGCCGCCATGTGGGTCAGCTCCCCGGTGTACTCCTGGGGCGACCGGACGTCGACCAGCGGCCGGCCGTCGACGGCATGGGTCATGACCTCGTCGCGGAACGCCCGGAGCTGGGTGTCGTCGCGGACCGGCACCGGGTACGACGCCTCCGGGCGGGCGGTCTTCTCGCGGGTGAGCTCGCGGCCCTCCGCCGCCCACTTCTGCCGGCCGCCGTCGAGCAGCCGCACGTCGCGGTGCCCGAAGAGGCTGAAGACCCAGAGGGCGTACGCGGCCCACCAGTTGAAGTTGTCGCCGTAGAAGACGATCGTGTCGTCCCGGCCGATGCCCTTCGCCGCGCAGAGTGCCGCGAACTTCTCCGGGTCGAGGTAGTCGCGGGTGGTCTGGTCGTTGAGCTCCAGATGCCAGTCGACCTTCACGGCGCCGGGGATGTGCCCGGTGTCGTAGAGCAGCACGTCCTCGTCCGACTCGACGACCACCAGGCCCGGGGTGTCGAGGTTGGCGGCGAGCCACTCGGTGGTGACCAGTTTCTCGGGGTGGGCGTACGCCTGCAGGGACGGCGCCGGATCGTTCGCAACGGACATGCGCCTCACGCTAGCGCGGCCTGTGGATAACCGGATGAGGCTGACGGGGGTGGCGCCTACGCTTTCCGCATGCTGATCCGGGTGTCCACGATGCTGCTCAAGACCCTGCGCGAGGAGCCCGCCGAGGCGGAGGTGCCGAGTCATCGGCTGCTGCTCCGGGCGGGCTACATCCGCCGGGCCGCGCCGGGCGGTCACACGTGGCTGCCGCTCGGCAAGCTCGTGCTCGACCGGGTGCAGGAGATCATCCGCGAGGAGATGGCGGCGATCGGCGGGCAGGAGGTCTCGTTCCCCTCGCTGCTGCCCCGCGACGCCTATGAGACCAGCGGGCGCTGGACCGAATACGGCGACGACATCTTCACGCTGAAGGACCGCCGCGGCGCCGACCACCTGCTCGCGCCCACCCACGAGGAGATGTTCACCCTGCTCGTGCAGGACATGACGAGCTCCTACCGCGACTTCCCGCTGATCCTCTTCCAGGTGCAGACGAAGTTCCGCGACGAGGCCCGCCCCCGCGCCGGGCTGCTCCGCGGCCGGGAGTTCCTGATGAAGGACTCCTACTCGTTCGACCTGACCGACGAGGGCTTCGCCGAGTCCTACGGCAGGCACCGCGCGGCCTATCGAAGGATCTTCGAGCGCCTCGGCCTCGAGCACACCGTCGTGGCGGCGATGTCGGGCGCGATGGGCGGCTCCGCCTCCGAGGAGTTCCTGGCCGCCGCCGAGGTCGGCGAGGACACGTTCG
>CAKUMG010000080.1 GCA_934667465.1 uncultured Actinoplanes sp.
GGCGCTCAGCGGTACCGGCCACAACGGGGGGTTCTGCCGGCCCTCGGCGGCGACGTCGAGGACGAGGGCTGTGAGGTCTTCCAGCGTTGATGCGGTGGAGGAGGCATTCCGCACGATCTCCGTGACGTGCTCACGATAGCTGTCGTCGGACATCACCGCGCGCAGCACCACGACACGCCGCCTGTGCGAAGGCGTGGCGGGGTCCAGCGATGCCAGGGACTGACCGGAGTCGCGGAGCTGGTCGTGCAGCCACCCGATCTCGGACTCCCGGACTCCGAAGCCGGTTCGCAGACGATTGGCCCAAGCCCGGTACCCGGCGGCGAGCCTGGCCGGATCGGCGTCCCCGGCCGCCAACGGGCCGGCGGCCTGCGCGTACAAGCTCACCGCCGTCGGCGTCACCGACCGTGCCGCGCCCTGTTCCCCTTGGGGTGCTCTACCGGCCAGGCTGGTCGCCGTCAGCAGATCATGCGGCGCGATGCGCGCTTCTTGTGCCAATTCGACCAAGCCGGACGGGAAGTCCTGCAAGGACCGGGACACCGCCAGCAGCTGTGCCGGAATCGACCCCTCACTCCGCTGCGGTGACAACTGCGGCACCCGGTAGTCCGGGTCAGCCTCCGCGAGCGTGCGAAGCACCCGGGCAACCCGCTCCACTGCTGACACCGGATCGTCCCCGGCGTTGAGTTGCTCCGCGACGACCTGCCAAATCTTTCCGCTGCGGTCCGATGCCCCGGCGGCGCCCCTGCCGAAATCGAATGGGTCGGCACCCAGCCGGACAGCGAGCCGGAAAAGGCGGGCGGGATCGTCGACGCCGTGCTCGGCGGCCAGTTGAGGCAAGGCTTCCGGGACGTGACCGATGCGTAGCGAGAAACCTGTGAGCCGTTCCAGGCTGGAGTCCAGCGAGCCCGCCAGTTTCAGGCGGGCCTGTCTGGTCCATTGTTCTTCTCCGGTCTGTTGCCCGATGCCTTCGGTGATATCGGCCAGCAGCTGCCACCAGCGCATGTCGTCGAACCAGCTCTGGTCGCGAACCGCGTCGAACTGCGCTGCGGTGAGCCCGAGCCGATCGGCTCGCCACCGGTGGGCTCGCTCGACCAGGTCGTCCTGACCCACGGACGCCATGCCGAGGTGGTAGTCGGTGAGGAAAGCGGCCTGCGCTGCCCGTCCACCCGGGATGGCCCGGTCGAGGCCGGACAACTTCGCCTCAAGATGCTCTGCCAACCGGTCCGGGTTCCGCAGGAGGGCCTGGTGTTCCTCCTCCGGCTCCCTCCCGGGATTGGCTGTCAGACGCATCACCTGGAAGGGCGCCAGGTCCAGGATACTCGCGGTCCGGTAAGCAACCCTCATCTGCTCGAGCAGGCGGCCGTCGTCATGGACAAGGGCGGCATAGCTGTCCAGCCCGGCGAACCAGTGAGGGTCGACGCGTAGCATGGTGAGGATCTCGGAGGCGGAGACGTCGAGGGCCCAGGCGGTCCAGCTCACCATGACCGGGTCGAGCGCCGGGATCGTGGCGAAGTCCCGGTGCATCTCGGCGACGCTCGTGCCTAGTTCCTCGGCCCACGCGGGCGCCAGCAGCACATCGGCCTCGGCCGCCGGCCGCACTCTGTCTTCGGGAGCGCCGTGGGTCCCGGGCATCCGGGTCCACCCGTCCGGGTCCTCGAGCATCTGGATCCACTCGTCCGCGGCACCGTCCTCGAGGCGTTCGGCGGCAGCCCCCCACGGTGCCAGAGCGGTAAGCTCCTCCAGATAGTCGGCGATGACGACGGCATGCACCTGGCCGGCGGGCACGCCGGTCCAGTCCATGGTCCGCACGGTATGGGCAGTGAGGCCGATCGCCGCGGCGGCGACGGACATCATCGCGGCGCCGCGGCTGGGTGCCTCGACAGGGACATCATCGAGCGCTTCGCGCACCTGCTCGACAGCCTCGGCGGCGATCTCCGCTTCCTCAGCCGCCTTGATCGCTTCGACGACCAGCAGTTCGGCGGGGGTGTGACGGGAGACGCCGCGTTGTCCGAGCACCCGGACTGTCAGATCAACGACGTGGGACGCAAGGCTGAGCACGGAGGACGGGGTCGCTGCGGGCGCCGGGATCCGGGTCGTTGCCGCATGGATCGCCGCGGCGGCATGGCCCGCCGAACGGGCGAGCTTCTCCGTCAGGTCCTCGAACATGGCACGGAGTGCGGGTTGGTCCAGTCCGCCTTCCTCGCGCAGGCGGCGCAACTCGGTCAGGCCGTATCCGTCCGGACCGTAGCCGCGCCCTGCGAGCCACAGCATGAAGTCCGCGGGCAGAACACCGCGGGGGTCGAGCGACTCCCGCGCCGACGCCGCCACCCGTTTCCACCGCGCCGCGTCGGCACGCTCGGTCAGCGTCTCCGCTCTGATCATCACCTCGCGCAGGGGCCACAGGTGAGCCGGATCGGTACTGAGCTCATGACCCATCTCGATCACAGTGCCCGGTTCCCAGCCGGTCCACATCCCCAGCTGCAGGGCATCCGCGGCGTGCGGCAGCAGACCGGTACGGACAGCGAGCTCGATCAGGGTGGCTGTCTCGCCGGGAGACAGGGCAAGCAAGCGCGCCAGGGCAGGCAGCGCCCGCACGTCCGCGGTCGGAATCCCGTCCAGTTTCCGCAGCAGTTCCGGCGCCACTTTCAGCGTCGCCGCGAGGGTGTCGTACTCCGCCGGGGGCAGAGTGCCGGCGGCGGCCAATGGGGCCACGGACTCGTGGACGACGCCCGCCGGGCCGGAGGATGGTAACCATCCCAGCAGTTGCTGCACCGTGCTGGGCCGCTCGTCGTGGAGCACCGCGTTGACCAGGCGAAGCAGGTGGTTACCCGGCTGCCCGGGCCAGCGGGGCAGCAACGCGGCAAGGTTCTGCATGCCGAAGCCCAGCCGGATGCTCGCCCGCACCCATACCCCTACTTCCGGCTCCTCCAGACCGTCGGCGACCAGCCGGCCCTGAATCGCCTCGGTGAGAGACCGTGCGCCCCGCTCGGCCACCAGCTCCGGATACAGGCTGATCAGACGGTGCAGGCCCGCCTCTGACGTACCGAAGTTCTCGGCCGCCTGGGTGAGCCCGTCTGGCGAAGGGTTACCGGCCCGGTGCATCTCGCGATAGAAGTCCAGCGCCGCAGTGACCAGACTCGAGGGCAGCTCTCGCAGCAGTCCCAGGGATACTCCGGCGAGGTCCAGTTGTCCCAGTAGCGCCCGGTCCGCAGAGGTCAAGTCCAGCCGGTCGGTCAGTTCGGCCAGGACCACGATGTCGTGATCGGTCCGGACACCGGTGCCTCTCAGGTGCTCCCGGAACCGCCAGGTCCAGGAGTTTCCCTCGGGCTTCATGTGCTGGGCGTCGCCGACCACCTCCCGCAACTCCCCGGCGAACGGCGTGAGCATCTCCGGCCGCAGCCCCAGATCCCACACCACCGCGTACAGCGGATGCGGATGCACACCTGCCGCCCGGGCGACGTCGAACAGATTCTCCGGCAGCTGCCCGAGCACGGCGACCAACCGTGTCAGCATTATGCGGCCGCCGTCATCCAGGCCCAGCGAGTCGGCCAGGTCCTTCGCCCGGTTCACCCGGAAGCCAACCTCAGGTGCGGACAACCGGGCCTTCAACCAGCCATCGGCATGAGTTTCGATCCAGCCCTGGGTCACCCTGTCCGGCCCATCGGGGTAGGGGGGCACTCCCGCCCAGCGGCCGACCAGCTCTCGTACCCCGGGCACCGGCACCGCGGGCAGCACCGACCTGACCTTCTCGTGCGCCAGGTCGATGCTCAGCAACAGATCGTGGAACTGCAGCCGCAGGCTCGCCGGCGCGGCCACCGGCCGGTCCAAGCTCATTCGCATGGCGGTCACCGCATCGCGCAGGTTCGCGAAGAAGAAGTGCGCGTCGCCGCCGGCCGGCAGGGCCTTGCGCACCTGAGCGCCGTATCCGTGCTCGTAGTCACGCTCGATACCGGTCAGGAGCGCGCGCAGTTCGTCCACCGAACGGTGCTCGACCAGGTCACCGTACCGTGGGCCGCCCGTCTGGACCCGGTCGACCATCATGACGCGGACCTCGGGTGCGGGCGGATCCCACGCTCCCCGGATGAGGGCGCTGACGTGATCCTCGCTCAGCAGGCCGGCATCCCGGTTCCTCCGCAGGTCGAGGTCCCAAGCCGGCCGCTGCTCGATCGAACGGACGGCCAGGTAGCCGACGGCGAATTCCAGCTTCGGGCTGCCCGTCCTGTCCAGATCCAGCAGGACTTCGTACGCGCGCAGCTCCCGGTTCTCCGGCTGGGCGGCTACCAGCGCGGACAACGCGGTGGACACTACGTCGGCACGCAGCTCGGCGGCGTGCCGCCGCAGGTAGGTGGCGGCGGCCGGCCAGGTCGGGGCGGCGAGCCAGCCGGTCAGCACGGCGGGGCTTGCCGCCGTTCCCGGTCTCTGGGGCGGGATGGCCTTCAGCGCCCGGCGCAGGTCGGTGTGCTCGGATCCCGGTGTCAGCCACCAGACGATGTCGTCCTGTTCGCCGAGCACCGCGGTGACAGCAACGATGCCGTAGGTGTCGAGGAGCCTGCCGAGCCGCGTCGACGTTCCCGTGCTGATGACCATGGGCGGTGTCCTGGACGCGTCGTAGAGGTGCAGTGCCGCGCCGAGCACGGTGAGGTCGAAGCTTTCGCGGGTGTAGGTGCCCTGCCCGGTCCTGAGCTCCTCGCGGGCCAGACCCTCCCCGTCGACCAGCAGCACCGGCGCATCGGCGTCGCGCAGGGCCGTGGTCACGGCAGTGCGCACCTGGCTGCGGGGCTGTCCTATGACCAGGACCGCGCCGTCCAGGGCAGCCAGGGCGGGTGTCTTGAGCGCCCGGTGCACGCGCTCGTTGAGCGTGGCCGGTGAGGCCCCGGCCGCAGCGAACGGCGGGACCACGGCGGCGGGAGGCAGGGTGGGTGCTTGTGCCGCTGGGCTGGGTGCAGCGGCCGACGTCACTTCGGTGTCCGCCAAGGTGTTGCGGCGGATTGTCTCCGCGAGCATTTGCCTCTCGCTGGCCTCGATGACCATCGGCGAGACTCCGAGGTAGTTGTGCCGGAAGTCGTGGACGAGCCGGTAATGATCTTGGGCAGCGTCCCACCACACTTCCCCCGCCTTGTCCCGGGCGGCCAGCAGGACTGGCAGGCTCGCCTCGGCCGCCTCCCGGGTGCCGGGGACGGCATGGGGGTCCAGGCCCTTGTAGCGTGCGGTGTCCAGCGCCTCGGTCGCCGCCACGAAGTTTTCGGCGGCCTCGGTCAGTTTCACCTCGAGCGCGACGAGCTGATCGAAGGCGGCCGCTCGTGGCAGCGCGGGGCTGCCGCCTTCGGGCAGATCGAGCGCGATGCGGGCTTCGGCCAGGCTCATCCGCAGCCGGAACTGGGCCGGAGCGGCGACCTCCGGGACGTGCACGATCCGGGTCCGGCGGCGGACGAAGCCCATCGGCCGGGTCATGGCTCGGCCGGGAGTCTGCGGGCTGACCGTGACCCGGCGCCGGCGGAAGGAGTTCTTGAACGTCCGGGACAGCGTGAGGACCACGACGTAGCGGCCCAGGTAGTCGACCGCGACCGAGGCACCCGGGGACTTCGTGACTCTCGTCGCCGTGGCGGAGGCGTCGCGGGTGTCGGCGGCCAGATACTGGTCGCCCGACCCGGCACCCGGCCAGCCCGTCTCCAGCGCCTGGTAGGGGTCGTCCGGGATGCCCCGACCGATCATCGGCACCTGCGGTTGCCGCACCGACTGGTCGAGCTGCTCGGTGCCGACCTGATGCCCGGCCGCCCGCTGGCCGCTGTGCTCACGCTGCACGCCGCTGCTGACATCGCCCAGCGAGGCGCTCACCGGCACCAGCCAGACGGTCATCCCGACACGCTGACCGAACACCTGGGCGCTGGTCACGCTGGGCGGGGAGTAGCCCCTGTCGCTCAGCATCGCCGGCACCCCGGGCACCAGCATTTCAGGAGTGAGACTTTCGCGTGCTTGGTACGCACCCATGTGCCCGGCTTTCGCGAGCCGGGCCGCCTCACCGCTGAGGGCAGACTCCACCACCGTCTGCAGCTGGCTGGTCCCGGTCACATTCTCCGCGACGAAGCGGGGCGGGAACGGCAACCCGTTGCTGATCGACCAGCCGGCCGGCAAGGTGATCGGCGTGGTGACCACGTAGCTGTCCGGGACCGGCACGGTGTGCGGGTCCGGCAGCGGCAGCCGCAGGTCACCGGCCCACCGTTCCTGGATGATGGTCCGTTGCACGCTGCCCGGGACGGGAATCGGCGTCCCGCGGTCGTAGATGACCAGAGAGAACCGGACCGGAGTCGCGATGCGAGCCGTGATGCCGCTCGCCGCACTCAGATCAGCACGGGTCTCCCTGGTGGTACGGCCCTGCGCGTTGTTGATCAGGGTGCCGGTGGTGACCGCGTCACCCGCTCCGACGGCCACATTCTCCCGGTGCCAGTTGGAGACGAAGGTGCCGACCAGCCCGGCCGTCATCAGATTGCCGTGCGAATGATGTTCCTCGCTGCCGACGACCTGCGTGACGACGTTGTTCACCACCAGGTCCTGACGGCCGGCCAGGAAGCCGATCAGGCGCGGCGGGCCGAGAGCCTCGGCGGTGAGGCGCAGTTCCGACGTCTGCTGGGTGACCCATCCGGTTCGCACGTACGGAACCCCGGCCCCGCCGTCGGCCATGGAGGATAAGCGTCGGGCGACGCCGCCGCGGCTGCTCAGCAACCGCAGGTTGCGACGGTTCAGCATGGGGTCGGCGAGCCCGGGGGCAGTCAGCTCGGCGTGCATCCGGCGGACGAGTGGCCGGCCGTTGTGGGCATCTGCCGCACTTTCCCAGCCCGTACCATCGCCCGGGGTCTCCCCCGAGGTATCCGCGACCGGGGCGTCCACCGCCTGGGCAAGCCCGTCGATCAGCTGCCCGGTGAGGTCGGGGGCCTGCACCGTGCGTTGCAGGCCCAGCCCGATGTTCAGCCCGGGTGCCAGCCGGACCCGCCGCCCTTCGGCGGGCAGCCATGGCCGGCCGATTCCCCCGGGGTCGCCCGCCAGTGGCCGGAGCAGCCCGAGCCGGTCAGCTTCCTCGGCAGACAGCCGCAGATAGACCGCGTTCCGGATGATTCCGTCCCGGCGGGCGGACTTGACCTGTTGCCGCCACCCTCCCGTCCGCATGGCACGTGGCACGATGCCGTACCGGGCCGGTTCGGTGGTGACTTCGGCAGCGACGGTCACCGCCATGTCGAACTTCACCGTGAAGACCAGAGCTGACGGATCGGCGGAGACGCGTTCGATCGCCGCGAACAAGCTTTGATCGTGCTGGCCGGACTGCGACCACAGCAGCCTTTCGTAACCGGTGTTCACCAGCATCCCGCCGCTGGGGGTCGTCCGGGATCCGGTCCGCCGGATGTTGGTCCCGACGTTGGAGCGCCCGGCCGACTGCCATCCTGTCGTCGCCGAGCCACTGAGCTCCATCGCCCCGGAGGCCGCCCGGTCCGAGGCGACCGGAACTGACATCCCCAGAACATCCGGGTTGATCAAACCGGCCAGCACAGCAACGTCGGCGGTGGCGCCTTCATCGCCCGGCGTCACCTTGTCCCGAGCCCAGAAAGCGTCCAGCATGGTGTGCAGCGCGACGGACTGATCGTCGCCGGCAAGCTGCTCGATAAGGCCGGCCCACAGCGGCATGCCGGGCAGCAGTGCGTCGGTCCCGCGCAGCCCGTGCAGTTTCGTGCGGGAAGCACGGTCGGTGTACTGCTGAGTGTCGCGCAGCACGGTGGCCGCCAGGTCGAGCACCTTCCCGGCGCCGGGCATGGCCTCGATCGCCAGCCAATCGTTGACAGACACGGTGCCGGAACCGTCGACCCAGTCCCGCAGGGTGTCACGCGCGAGCCGGGTGTCTCGTTGCACCCCCAGCGGGTCCGGTCGCGGCTCGAAAGTGACCGGAAGGTCAGCGCTGTGCTGCCGGACGGAGGCCTGGTCGTACAGCACGGTGACCGGTTTGCTCTCCGTGATCCGGTACCGCTGTGCCGACCGGCGACCTGGCGCTGCCACCCGATCCGTCATGACCCGCCGGGAGACGCGGTTTTGCCCGGCACCAGGAAAGCGCGGGGACAGGTGGCGGATTACCCGGCCGAAGCGTTTGTGTGACAACGGGTCGCGGCCCAGTCGCCGACGGTACGGGAACACGTCGACGTAAAGGGTGAGCCGGTTGCCGAACGCCTCCGAATCGGGGGTGCCCCCGCTGGCCCAGCCTTCTTCCTGCACCACCTCGAGAGCGCTGTGCTGGCCCTGGCGCCAGCGGAACTGCTTGTTGAGCGACGGCACCAGTGCCGCCGATATGCGGCTTGCGAACCGGACGACTCTCCCGCCTTCCAGGGCCAAACCGACGCGGAACTGCCGGCCGGAGGCACTACGGTGCTGGGTACGGGCAGAGGCCGAGGCCCGCACCGTCGTGGCCGGTACGGTGCCCTGGGCAGTGAAGCCGTCGGTGTAGCGTGCCCGGACGTGCACGATAACGTGAGAGCTGCTGAACCATCCGTCGCGTGACAGCATGGCGATGGTTCCGTTGACGAGCAGCGCTCGGGTGTTCTGGGCCAGCCCCGCCGCGGACAGCACCCCGTCCAGTACTGCCTGGTTGCGCTGCCGTTGCCGAGCCGTGCGGTTGAGAACCAGCCTGTGCGTCGTGGTGGAGTCCGGGAAAGGGGGCAGGAACCCCGCGGGAAGAGCCCGAATCAGTTCCTCCACCTGGTCACGCACGTGGAAGTTGTCCAGACCTCGGATGATCGACAGGCCTCCGGTGTACGCGTACGGCGGCACGTGCCACGGGACACCCGGTTGCCGTACGAGGGTGTCCTCACCGGTGAGCAGGCGCTGCAGCGTGGTGAGCGGCAGCCGGCCACGCACGGTGAGATCAGCGGTGATCGGACCGGGTGCCCGGTCGGCGGTCACGGGCGACAGGTCTTGCAGCACCGAGGTGAGGGTCAGCCGCACGGCGAGGGTGACCACGGCGGAGGGCACGTCGAGGAGGTCGGTGCCGGCGCGTGTCTGCGCGGTCGTCGTGGCCGAGGCGTTCAGGGTCCTGGAGAAGTTACCGAAGAATCGGATCTGGGCGTAGGCGTTGGGCAGGCCCCATCGCGGAAGCACCATCGACAGTCCGGCCCCCACTTGGCTTTCGTGGGTCAGCTTCGTTCCCTTGTTCACGCCGAGTCGCCGGTGGAAGCTGGCTTGGGCAATGTCCGCGTCGGGCGTGAGTTCCGTCGTGGTGGCCGTCCACTGCAGAGTGAGTGCGTGTGCGCCGTGGGGACTGCTGATCAAGGGTGGGTGCACCGCACCGCCCAGCGCGGGCACGAGCAGGCCGAGGATCGTCTTCTCGTCGAGCTGGGTGCGCGCGGTCGCAGCGCCGATGGAGCCCGGCCCGACCACTCCGGTGGGAGCGAGCAGGCTGAGGATCGTTTCGGATGTCTGGTTCCAGGGTGACGCGGTTTCGGCGCCGTTCAGCCGGGCGCTCACGATGCCCTTCGGCGTGAAGTCCTCCAGCAGGAGTGGAAGCCGGGCGGCGGGTATTGCCACCTCGCTCGGGTCCCGCTCCGTTGCGGTGGTGAGTTCGTCTTCGACGAGGTAGTAGCCGGTCCCGGGCACGGTCTCGCCGAGCGTGGCGTCGGGGGCTGGCAGTGGCCCGCGGACCTCGGAGACCGACACGGTGAACGAGACCGGGAAGGGCAGCTGCCGGGCGAGGCCGGTGTCATCGACGGCGGACGAATCATTCAGCGTAGTGGTGTGCGTGGCGGATTCCACGGGCCGCGGCGTCTGCAGGGAGGCGTTGGCCGCCACGCCGAAGCCGAGCTGCCGTGGCCAGCCGACCCCGAGGCCCAGTGATCCACCGGTGCCGGCGGTATGTGTCTGGTTGCCGCCCAGCGCCCGATCCAGGCGAGTGTCATGCTGCGTTCTTTCCCCTCCCTGCTCGGCCTCGGCCGACTGTTGCTGCCGGATTGCGGTGACGGTGACTTTGAACCAGCCTTGACGCCGGCTGTGACGGACGTCGAAGCTGTGGCCGCCACGCTCGGCGGCGAAGGAACCGGGCTCCTGGAGGAATTCGGCTCTGATGTGCGACAGGTCAAGGTCGGACGCGCGGTGCTCCGCGCGCGCGTTGACAGCGGCGGTGATGCTGTCCGCCAGGTCGAACCACACCATCTCGGGCTCGTCGACGGAGGTCAGGCGGAGCAGATCCGGCCTGCTGGCGTAGAGGCCGGGCAGCCCGGAGTCGGCCTCGGCCGTGGCCGCGGGGGTCAGGGTGACGAGCGGGATGTCATCGCCGAGCAGCGGCGGCAGATCTGCCGGCGAGGTGTCGGCGAGCAGGACCGGAGGTTTGTCCTGCGGGCGCGGTGCCGGCGAGCCGGAGAAGTGCGGCGCCAGCACGTCGGCGATCTGCTGCAGCCACGGCGTGGCCGGGATCGCGCGGGTGGAACGCAGCAGCGAGTCCGTTCTCGGCGTGGTGTCGAGGACTCCGAGGAAGTGCCACAACTCGTGCGCGTACGCACGGGGGTCTTGCCCGGCGACCCAGCGCCGCTGGTTCATTTCGCCACCGGCGGCCACCTCGATCGGCGTGGCCGCCGGATCCGGCCCGGAGGCGAACAGCACCTCGACCCGCAAGGGCTTGTCCGTCCCGGGCAGCTGGTGACCGGGGCTGTTCATCTCCTCCTCGACGCCGCGCAGGATACGGGCGCGGGTGTCGTCCAGGTCCACGTCTGCGGCGGGGATGAGCCGCACCCGTACGGTGAAAAGGTTCTCCTGTGCGCCAGGCGTGTACCGGTAGCGGACCAGCACTCGCTCGCCGCTGCCCGCAGGACGCACGAGCCGGGGTGAGCCGCCCGGGATGCCCGGTTCGAAGCGGTACGCGTCCCGTAAGGGCCGCCAGCGGTCGGTGTCCACCTCGACGGCGGACCGGGGAGGCTCCGGGATCGGCGGCGTCAGTTCGCCGATCGCCGTGGCAAGGGCTTGCGCCGGAGGTGGATCACCGGCCGGCGGGTATGCCATTCGCCATTGCGCGGCGGTCGGTCCGTCGGCCAGCTGTTGCCAGGCGGCCCAGCCGAGCAGGAAAGCCTCCCGCAGCCCCGCGACGGTGTGCCGGGCATCGTCGGCATACATCTGGAGCAGCGGCCCGAGGGTGGGTGCGGCCGCGGCAAGGTCGCCGACCACGATCTCGGCCTGTTGCGCCACCCGGTCGGCGACGGCGGTCAGCCTGGCGCGGGCCGACGGTTCGCCGGAAGTGCCACGGGCGGTTCTCAGGCCGGCGGCTGCCTGTTCCACGTCCCTGAGGAGCGTGGAACCAGGGCCGGTCGCGGCCCGGTTGAGGCTTCGCCGGTTCCCGGACGGCTCCAGCGGATGCAGGACGAGCAACAGGTCTCGAGCCGCGGCGGCCACCCAAGCCGCTTCGGTCAGCAGTCCGGCCAGTGGTGTGTCTCCAGCCGCGCCGGCCTCGCGCGCAATCCGAACTACGTCCGCGATGTGCTGGACCAGCTTATCGCGTGCCTCGTCGTATGCCGTGCCTGTCTCCGGGAGGGCTGGCATGCCATCGATCTGCGCGGACGCCCCGGCCGGAACGGCGGACATGAGCCACAGCGCAGCCTCCGCCGTGGGTGGTCCACCCAGCACACCGACCCTTAGATGCTGCCGGATCAGGGCGGTCAGAGCGTCGGCGCTGAGCTGCTGAGAGGGCGGGGTGCGCGTTTCCCGGTCGAGCACTGGCCGCAGCACGGCCAGGCGGCGAGGGTCGGCGGGTAAACGGGCGGCTAGTGCGACCAGACGTTCCGGCGAGATCCGGAGCCGGTACGCCTGCAGCAGCAGGTCGGTCTGCTCCCTGCCGGTCGATGCCATCAGATCAATCAGATCCCGCATGCCCGATGGCGTCAGGTCCGCATCGTGCACCAGCACCCACAGGGCCTCGGGTTCGGCACCGGTGCGGCTCAGTGCCGCATGCAGCGAGCGCCCGGCCACCTGGAACCGGTCGGCCCACTCCTCGAGGCGGGGATGTTCCGGATGGCCGACCGGCTCCGGCAACTCGTACACCTGCCGGAGCCACCGCCCTGGCGAGGCCGCCGGGATGTCACCGGCCGCCTCGTACAACAGTCGTTCCCGATAGGCGCCGGACAGCAGTTCCGGATGTCGGCGCAGATCCAAGCCGACCTGATTCGGGTCCCGGCTCCGGCCGCCCAGCAGTAGGCCTTGTTTCGTCAGCGGGGCGGGCGTGCGGCCGGATGTGGCGAGGACCTCGAACCTCAGCTCGGCCGGTAACGTGGCGAGCAGTTCCAGACTCACCCCGGCGTCACGCATCCGGTTGAGACCCGGATACCAGTACGGGTGCACGTGCAGGGTGGCGAGCCAGATCAGGTCGTCGAGGTCACGGACCCCGGCGTCAGCAAGGTGCTCGCGCAGCAGACCAGCCCAGGACCCGCCGCCGGCCGGGACGAATGCCGTCTCCACGCCGATAACCGCGTGCAGGGCGTCCCGCAGGGAGTA
>CAKUMG010000081.1 GCA_934667465.1 uncultured Actinoplanes sp.
ACATGCGCGTCGCACTCGCCCTGATCCTCTGCCTGCTGCTCCCGGCCGCGGCGTCCGCGCAGACGGCGCTCGTGGACGTCCCCGTCGACGGGCCCGCGGACGGGCCGCCGCTGCTGCTGATCAACTCGCTCGGCGCGGATCTGCGGATGTGGGAACCGCAGGTGGCGGTCCTCGCGGGGACGTACCGGGTGGTGCGCTACGACGCGCGGGGGCACGGGCGGTCACCCGTACCGGCAGGCCCTTATGATCTTGCCGATCTCGGCCGGGACGCGCTCGGGCTGCTGGACGAGCTCGGGATGGCGCGGGCGCACGTCTGCGGGCTGTCGCTGGGCGGGATGACCGCGATGTGGCTCGCCGCTCATGCTCCGTCCCGGGTGGACCGGCTCGTGCTGCTCTGCACGTCGGCGCTGCTGGGGCCGGCGTCGGCCTGGGCTGCGCGCGCCGCGACCGTTCTCGATCAGGGCACCGGCGCCGTCGCGGACGTCGTGGCGGGGCGGTGGATCACGCCGGGTTACGGCTCGTCACATTCTCGCGAAATGTCGCTTTTGCGGGCCATGATCGCGGCGACTCCGGCTGTCGGCTACGCGGGGGCGTGCGCGGCCATCGGAAGCATGGACCTGCGGGGGGATTTGTCCCGGATCGCCGCGCCGACGCTGGTCATCGCGGGGGCCGACGATCCGGCGACGCCGCCGTCACACGGTGCGGCGATCGCGGCGGCCGTCCCCGGCGCCCGGCTGGCCGTCGTGCCGGACGCGGCGCACCTGGCGTCGTGGGAGCAACCGGCGGTGGTCAACGAGCTGATCCTGGAGGCACTGGGTGGATGACGTCTTCGATCAGGGCATGACCGTACGCCGGGAGGTGCTCGGCGACGAACACGTGGACCGGGCGGCGGCGCGCACGACCCCGTTCACCGAGCCGTTCCAGGAGTTCATCACGCGCTACGCCTGGGGTGGGGTGTGGGCGCGCGAGGGCCTCGACCGGCGCACCCGCAGCTGCGTGACCCTCGCGCTGCTGACCGCGCTGCAGTGCCACGACGAGCTCGCCCTGCACGTGCGCGCGGCCCTGCGCAACGGCCTGACCCGCGAGGAGATCGGCGAGGTGCTGCTGCACACCGCGGTCTACGCCGGCGTGCCCGCGGCGAACAAGGCCTTCGCGATCGCCCAGGAAGTCTTACAAGATCAGGAGTGACGCTAAGGTGCCGCCATGAGCCGCGAACCGCATTTCGTGCAGTCCCTCGAACGCGGGCTCGCGGTCATCCGCGCCTTCGACGCCTCCCATCCCGAGCTCACCCTCAGCGAGGTGGCCCGCAAGTGCGACCTCACCCGCGCCGCGGCCCGCCGCTTCCTGCTCACCCTCGCCGACCTCGGCTACGTCCGCACCGACGGCCGCCTGTTCTCGCTGACCCCGCGGGTCCTGGAACTCGGCTGGTCGTACCTGTCGAGCCTGTCGCTGCCCGACGTCGCCCAGCCGCACCTCGAGGCGCTCGCCGCCCGCGTCCACGAGTCGTCGTCGCTGTCCGTCCTCGACGGCGACGACATCGTCTACGTGGCACGCGTCCCCACCCGCCGGATCATGACGGTGGCGATCGACGTGGGCACCCGCTTCCCCGCGTACGCGACCTCGATGGGCCGCGTCCTGATCGCCCACCTGCCCGCCGACCGGATCGAGTCGTACCTCTCCCGGGTGAACCTGGCACCGCTGACCGCCCGCACGGTCACCTCCGCCGGTAACCTGCGCGCCGAACTCAAACAGGTCCGCGACCGCGGCTGGGCCCTGGTCGACCAGGAACTCGAGGAGGGGCTGCGCTCCCTGGCCGCCCCGGTCCACGACCGCACCGGCACGGTGGTCGCCGCGGTCAACATCTCCGTCCACGCGACCCGGACCCCGGTCGACGTCATGCACGACACCCTGCTTCCCCAGCTCCTGGCCACGACCGCCGCCATCGACGCCGACCTGCGCGTCACCGCCCCCTGACCATCCCCGCCCCGGCAAGCCCGCCGGACACCGCCGGCCGCTCTCCGTCCGCCGTGCGCGACGCGGTCGTGGCCGCCCTCTCCGGGCGGGCGCGCGTGATCGTGCGCGACACGGGCGTGGTCACCACCCTCTGGCCGGGCGCGCGTGATCGTGGCTCCTACTCCTCCGAGCGGGCGAGGGTGATCGTGCGCGACGCGGGCGTGGTCGCCACCCTCTGGCCGGGCACGCGTGATCGGGGCTCCTACTTCCCCTGGCTGGCGAGGGTGATCGTGCGCGCGACCGGGCGCATGCCGAGGCCCGCGTAGAGCCGCCGCGGCACCGGATAGCCGTCGTCGCCGCGCGCCCCGACGACGGCCTGGGTGGCGCCGAGCCCGCGGGCGGCCTCCAGGATCGCGGCGCAGACGGCCCGGGCCAGGCCGCGGCGGGCGTGCGCCGGGTCGGTGCCCACCGGTTCCAGCAGCACGGAACCGGTCACCTCGTCGAACCACCCGAGCCCGTAGGCCGCGAAGCTCCCGTCCCGGGCCACCGCCACCAGGTCCAGCCCGGGTTGGTACAGCGGCGACGCCCGCGCCGCCCCGTGCCGATCCTCGTCGTAGCGCGACGTGCCCTCGTCGCCGGTGAGCGGCAGGCCGAGCAGCGTCCGGATCCGGGCGGGCGCCCACGCGCTCCGGTGCACGGCGACGCGCTGGCCGACCTCGTCCGGCCGCACCGGGCGGATCTCGTAGCCGGGCACGGGCGCCCCGGCCACCGGCCCGTCGAGCCGCCGCCACAGGGTGGCGAACCACGGCCCGTCCACCGCCCGGAAGCCGCGCGCCCCGAGGGTGCCGCGCAGCGCGGTGTCCCGGTCCGAGACGTCGAGCGCCACGTGCGGGGCCACGGCGAGCAGTTCGTCCACGGCCCGGTCGCGCGAAGCGGCGTCCAGGTCCGGCGCCAGATGCAAGATCGCGGAGCCGGGCAGCCACACGTCCGCGAACCCGTGCAGGGGGTCACCCCACGCGAGCCGGGCGTCCGGCTCCGGGCTGCCGTCGCCGCGGGCCGCCGCCCAGGCCACGGTGCCGGGGTGCAGGAGCTGGGCGGGGGTCCAGGTGCGGCGTACACAGGCGAGGCGATCGTCCACCCGGACATCCGACCCGGAATCGGGCGGACGGTCCAGTGCATTCCCGGCCGCGGGCCACGGGCGCGGGTACTTTCGGATCATGGAAGCGCTGCGAGCACCCGTACGCCGTCCGCAGCGCGCCGACGCCGTCCGCAACTTCGACGCGCTGCTGGCCGCGGCCGGTGCCGCCTTCGCCGAGCACGGCACCGGCGCCTCCCTCGAAGAAGTGGCGCGGCGGGCCGGGGTCGGGATCGGGACGCTCTACCGGCACTTCCCCACCCGGCAGGACCTGTTCGAGACCGTGTACGCGGACGAGATCAACCAGCTGTGCCGCTTCGCCGGCGTGGTGGCGGGGCTCGACCCGTGGACGGCCCTGACGACGTGGCTGCGGCGCTTCGTGGACTACGTCGCCACCAAACGGGCCCTGATCGAGGCGCTCAACCGCGAGACGGCCATGTTCCGGGCCAGCCGCGCCGCCGTCTACGCCGCCGGGGAACCGCTGCTCGACCGCGCCCGCGCCGCCGGCGAGGTCCGCCCGGACGCGGGCTTCGACGACGTCCTGCGCCTGGTCGCCGGGCTCACCGCGGCCACGTTCGCCGACGCGGCGCAGCGGGAGCGCGTGCTCGGCTTCGCCCTGGACGGCCTCCGCCCCCGCTGACCCGCCTCACCGGCCGCCTTGTACTGGCTCTGCGCCCATCGACCGGGCACGCCGACCTGCCGCCCCGGGACGGCCTCGACCTCCGCCGGCCCGCCTGCCGCGGGCGGAGGGCCGAGCACGTGGCGGGGCCGCGAGCAGCGCGTGAGAGGATTCCGCCCATGGGAATTCAGCGTGGCGCCGGGAACATCGATGCGCGGATCGCCTCCGCGCAGAACCGCAGGACCCCGCGCGCGGCGCTCTTCGACCTCGCCAAGGACACGGCCGTCCAGGTGCGCAAGGCGGTCGCCGCCCGCCCCGACCTGACGCCCGAGACGATGCGCCACCTGGCCCGGGACCGGGACCGCGGCGTACGCGAGATCGCCGCCCGCAACCCCGCCGCCGCCCAGGCCGACCTGCTCCGGCTGCTCAGCGACACCGACCGCCGGGTGCGCTGGGCCGTGGCCGCGAACCCGTCGCTCGACCCGCGGCTGCGCTCGGTGATGGCGAAGGCCAAGGACAAGGAGCTGCGTGGCCTGGCCGCCGAGCTGCCCGATCTCGAGCCGGAGCTGGCGGCGCTGCTCACCGAGGACGAGTTCTCGGAGGTCCGTGAGCGGCTGGCCCGCCACACCGGCGACGCCGGGATTATGGCGATCATGCTGCGCGACCGCACCGTACGCGTCCGCAAGGGTCTCGCCCGCAACCGCAACCTCTCCGCCGACCAGCGCCACCGCCTCGCGCAGGACTCGTCTCCCGACGTCCGCGCCGTCCTGGTCCAGGCGCAGGAGCTCGACGAGGCCGACCTGCGCGAGCTGCTCGCCGATCGCTCCGCCGACGTCCGCCAGGCGATGGCCACCTCGCCGCTCGTCCCCGAGCCGCTGCGCAAGGAGCTCGAGAACGACCCCGACGAGGCGGTGGCCGAGACCGCCCGCCGCTACACCCGGACCAGGACCGCCGCCCCGGCGAGCACGAGCACGGGCGAGGTCAAGAAGGCCGCCCCGAAGACCGCCGGATCGCCCACCGCGGGTGCGGTCAAGAAGGCCACCAAGCGCTTCCCGGGCAAGACCACCGCGTAACCCCGATCCGATCGAGCCGCAAGCGCGCGGCCAAGGCACACGGAAACGGCCCCACCCCCAGCACGGGGATGGGGCCGCGTCCGTCAGCGGGAGACCGGCGCCGCGACGTCGGGGCCGGAGTCGGGGGCGGGAGCGGCAGGCACCGTACGCTCCAGCGCCGCCCCCTCCACGTCCACCTGCGGCAGCCACCGCAGCCACGACGGCAGCCACCAGCCGGCCCGGCCGAGCAGGCTCAGCGCCGCCGGTACCGCGATCATCCGGACGATGAGGGCGTCGAAGAGGATGCCGATGGCCAGGGCGAACGCGATCGGTTTGATCGTGTCGTTGCCCTCGGGGACGAAGCCGGCGAAGACCGCGAACATGATCGTCGCGGCGGCGACCACGACCGGGGCGGCCTGGCGGAAGCCGGTGACGATGGCGTCGCGGGGCGCGGCGCCGTGCGAGTGGGCCTCGTGCATGCGGGAGACCAGGAAGACCTGGTAGTCCATGGCGAGGCCGAACAGGATGCCGATGACGATGATCGGCGAGAGGCTGAGCAGCGGGCCGGTAGTCTCGGCGTTGACGACCTGCTGGAGCCAGCCCCACTGGAAGACGGCGGTGGTGGCGCCGAGCGCGGCACCGATGGTGAGCAGGAAGCCGAGCACGCCGACGACCGGGACCAGGATCGAGCGGAAGACCAGGATCAGCAGGATCAGGGCCAGGCCGACGACCAGGGTCAGGTAGCGGGGCATGGCGTCGCTGAGCTTCTGGTCGACGTCGACGCTGACCGCGGTCTGGCCGGTGACGTAGACGCCCTCCTCGCTGTCGAACGAGTCGCGCAGGTCGTGGACCAGGTCGACCGTCGCGGTGCTGTCCGGCGCCGAGGCGGGGATGACGTTGATCAGGGCGGCGTTGCCGGCCGGGTTGGGGGTGGGCGGGGCGACCAGGGCGACGTCGTCGAGGCCCTGGATCCGGCCGGCGAGGGCGGTGGCGCGCTCGGCGGCACCGTCGCCGTCGACCAGGATCACCAGCGGGCCGCTGAAGCCCTCGCCGAAGTGCTCGGCGATCAGGGCCTGTGCCTTCTCCTGGGTGCTGCCGGCGGCCGGCGGCTGGATCAGCGAGGTCTGCATCGAGAAGAACGGGATGCTGATGACGGCGAGGACGACGACCGCGGAGAGCAGGCTCAGCACCCGGTGGTGGCTGACCGTCCGGGCCCAGCCGCTGAAGAAGCCGCGGCCGGCGGAGGGTGCGGGCAGCTCGGCGCCGGGGGCGCGCAGCTTGCGGGGCAGGGCACGGCGGCCGATGAAGCCGAGCATCGCCGGGACCAGGGTGATCGCGATGAGCACGGCGACGATGATGGTGGCCGCGGCGGCCAGGCCCATCTCGGTCAGGAACGGCACGCCGGCGACGGACAGGCCGGCCAGGGCGATGACCACGGTGATGCCGGCGGTCACGACCGCGGAGCCGGCGGTGCCGACGGCGAGGGCGGCGGCCTGTTCCGGGGTGCGGCCGTGCAGCAGTTCCTGCCGGTGCCGGGTGATGATGAACAGCGCGTAGTCGATGCCGACGGCCAGGCCGAGCATGACGGCGAGGATCGGGGTGGTGGACTGCAGCTCCATGAAGCCGCTCAGCGTGGTGATGCCCAGGGCGCCGATGCCGACGCCGACGATCGCGGTCAGCAGGTTCATGCCCGCGGTGACCAGCGAGCCGAAGGTGAGCGCGAGCACGAGCAGCGCGACCACCACGCCGATCACCTCGGCGGGGCCGCCGATGTCGGCGGCGTTCTCCTGGCTGGCCTCGCCGGTGACCTCGACGGTCAGCCCGCCGGTGTTCGCGGCGGCGACGGCGTCGGTCAGGGCGTGCCGCTGGTCGTCGGTGAGCTCGGTGGCGACGACGGGATAGGTGACGGTGCTGTACGCCGCGGTCTGGTCCTGCGAGACGGTCGGCGCCTGCGGGTCGAGCGGGTTGGTGGCGCTCACGACGCCGGGCAGCGTACCGAGCTTGCCCGCCAGCGCGGTGATCGCGGCGGCGTTCTGCGGGTCGGTGACCTTGGCGCCGTCCGGGGCGGCGATGACGACCTGCGCGGTGGCGCCGTTGGCCCCGCCGCCGAAGCGCTCGTCGATCATCTGCAGCGCGGTGGTGGACTCCTGGCCCGGGATGCTGAACGTGCTGACCGTCGAGCCGGAGAGCGTGACGGCCCCGACGGCGGTGGCGACAAGGACCGCGAACCACGCGGCCGTGACGAGTATCCGGTGCCGGAACGCGCCCAGCCCCAGTTTGTGCAGGAAGGTGGCCACAGGAATGGTTCCTCTCAGGGCGTGGCTGGGCGCGGGTGCCCGAGCGCGTCGTAGCTGACGGCGACCAGGAGCTCGCGCACCCGGTCGTCGAGGCGGTCATGGCAGGCGCCGGCGGTGACGGCGAGCGCACCGAGCGCGCCGACGACCCGGATCACCCGGGGGATGTCGGCGTCGGCGGGCTCGGCCGGCAGGCCGAACGCGGCGAACAGCAGGCCGCCCACGTCGTCGAGCAGCGGCGAGTCGCCCGGCTCGGCCATCCGGCTGAGCGTGCTGAGCACGAGCGCGATCACGCCGGGGCTGGTCAGGGCCAGGTCGGCGAGCAGGGACAGCACCCGGTGGTCGCGGGCGGGCCCGGGCGGCAGCTGGGCGGCGTCGGTGGCGACGTCGCGGACGCTGCCGGTGCAGCGCGCCGAGACGGCCTCCCACAGCGCTTCCTTGCTCGGGAAGCGGTGCAGCAGGCCGGTCTTGGAGTAGCCGGCCGCGTCGGCGATCCGCTGCAGCGAGGTCTCCCGCAGCCCGTGCCGGGCGAACAGGGCAGCCGCCTGCTCGACGATCTCGTCGTCGATCTCCTGTTTGGTGGGGCGGCGCATACGGACCAATCTAGTCCGCGACGGACCATCCTGGTCCACGAACGACCGTAATGGTCCTCACAGCGAGCGAGCGTTTAAAGAGAGACGGCGCCGGAATGGCGCTTCTGCCGGTACATCGCGTGGTCGGCCTCGTTGATCAGCGCGCCGACCTCGGACCCCGGTTCCCCGAGCGCCCACCCCACGCTGGCCCCCACCTGGTAGACGCCCGCCGCCCCGGCGATCGGCGCCGCGAGCGCCGCCCGCACCCGGTGCGCGAGCCCGCCGACCGTGCCCGCCAGCGCGGGCCCGGCCACGACCGCCACGAACTCGTCCCCGCCGGTGCGGGCGATCACCTCGCTGTCGCCCAGCTCCGCGCGCAGCCGGTCGGCCACGGTCACGAGCACCTCGTCGCCCGCCTCGTGGCCGTACTCGTCGTTGACCTTCTTGAAGCCGTCCAGGTCGATCACCAGCGCGGCGACCAGGTGCCCGCCCGGGCGGCCCGCGACCGCGCCGGCCCGGGTCCGCAGCAGCGCGCGGTTGGCCAGCCCGGTGAGGCTGTCGTGGGTGGCCGCATATTCGGCCTCGGCCTGGCTGCGCTCGAGCGCCGAGTGCAGCCGGGCGTGCTGGATGGCGATGGCGGCGTGCTCGGCGAAGAGCGCGAGGATCTCCTGCTGCTCCGGGCCGGGCCGGCGCAGCCCCGCCGGCAGGTCGACGCTGAGCACGCCGAGCCACTCCCCCGACGGCGCCATCAGCGGGGCGAACAGGCAGTCCTGGGGGTGCCACATGCCCGGGTCCTCGGACGCCTCGATGTCGGGCGTCCAGACGTAGAGGCTCTCCGGGACCCCCGTACGGTGATCGACGAAGTAGAGCGAACCCCAGCGCTCCGACCGGCGGAACAACTCGCGCCAGTTCTCCGCCGACCCGACGCTGCCGAGCAGCTCGGACCGCAGCTCGTCGCTGCCGGCCACCGCGACCGTGCGATAGTCGCCGTTCGACTCGGCCAGGTTGAGCGCGGCGAGCCCGAAACCGGCCGCCTCGACGATGCCCTCCGCCACGGCCTCGAGGGTCTCGGTCAGGTCGAGGCTGGCGTGCACCCGCTTGGTGACGGCGTGCAGCGCCCGCAGCGCCTGCAGGTGCGCATCGGTGCCCACGTTCGGCCTCCTCCGCCCGCCGCCCCGCCACTGATCGACTGACCGTAGTCCATCACGTCACCCCGCGTGCGGCGTACCTGGCCGCCAGGACAAAAATGCCGAGCCTGCCGTACGCCGCGACGGGCACGATAGCGCGATGACGCTCGCCCATGACATCTCCGGGGACGGCCCACCCGTCCTGCTCCTGCACTCCACCGCCGCCGACCGCCGCATGTGGGACCTGCAAGTCCCAGTGCTGGCCGCCGGACACCGCGTGCTCCGCTGCGACCTGCGCGGCTACGGCGACACCCCCGCACCCACCGAGCCGTGGAACGACGCCGACGACGTGACAGCCCTGCTCGACGCGCTCGGCATCGCCACCACCGCCGTGATCGGCGCGTCCGGCGGCGGCCGGGTCGCCCTGGAGATCGCCGCCCGCCGGCCCGAGCGGGTGAGCGCGCTGACGCTGCTGTGCACCGCGGTCGCGGACTTCGAGCCGGGCCCGGAGCTGCGCGCGTTCGGGGCCGAGGAGGACGCGCTGCTGGAGGCGGGCGACGTCGAGGCGGCCACCGAGCTGAACGTGCGGACGTGGCTCGGGCCGGAGGCCGGCGAGGACGCCCGGGAGAAGCTGCGCACCATGCAGCGCCACGCGTTCGAGGTGCAGCTGGCCGGGCCGGACGCGGCACCCGTACGGGTGGATCATGATCTGACCGCGATCGTCGCACCCACCCGGTTGTATTCGGGTGCGCACGACCTGCCGGACTTCGGCCGGATCGCGGCGGACCTCGCCGGACGCCTGCGCGACGCCCGGCACACCGAGCTGGCCTGGGCCGGTCACCTGCCCGCGCTGGAGCGGCCCGCGGAGATCAGTGAGCTGCTGCTGCGGGGGTAGCGAGCCAGCTCAGCGCCTGACCGCAGTCGTCGAAGAGCGGGAACACCGTGTCGAGGTGCATCGTGTGCAGCACCGTGAGCACGAGCCGCGACGGTCCCGCCAGGCAGACCACCCCGTCGTGCCGGCGGGCGGCGCGGTGCGCGCGGACGAGCACGCCGAGGGTGGTGTCGTCGAGCGTCGGGACCGCCGACAGGTCCACGACGACCCGCCGGTGCCGGTCGGTCACGCCGGTCAGCGTGGTGCGCAGCTCGCCGGTGACCTCGGGGCCGAGGGACGCGCGCACGCGTACCACCGCCGCTTCGGGGTGTTCCTCCAGCTGGATCCGGGCCGTGGTCATCGCGTCTCCTCCACCTCCAGGACGTGGTCGACGCGGGCCAGGCCCAGCATCCGGCGTACCCGGTCCACCGGCGCGCGCAGCGTGAGCCGCCCGTCCGCGCGCATCATCTCCCGGTGCACCTGCAGCAGCACGGCGATGGCGGCCGCGTCGATCCGCGGGCTGCGGCGCAGGTCGACGACGAGCCGGGCCGGCCGGAGCGCAGCCGCCTCGGCCAGCCGCAGCCGCCAGCGGTCGACGGCCGCGCCGTCGAGCGCCTCGGTGACCACGACTGTCGTCTCCCGCCCCGGATGTTCCGATCGCACGAGAGCCAGAATCGCCCCGCGGTGTGGCGAGGGTCTCGCAAGCGTATGACGGTTCTGTGACAAGTACACCGCCCGGGCCCGGGTTTGTCGCCGTGGGGCCGCGTGCCCGGTGAGACTGGGTGCATGTCAGCAGTGTTGGTGATCGAGGACGACGACCGCATCCGGCTCTCCCTGGTGCTCGCGCTGGAGGACGAGGGCTATGCCGCCAGCGGCGCGCCGACCGCCGAGGAGGGCCTCGCGGCGCAGCGCCGCAGCCCCGCCGACACCGTGCTGGTCGATCTCATGCTGCCCGGCGTCGACGGGTTCGAGTGCATCCGGCAGCTGCGCCGCTCCGACGACGTGCCGATCGTGGTGATCAGCGCCCGCGACGACACCCACGACATCGTGGCCGCGCTCGAGGCCGGCGCCGACGACTACCTGATCAAGCCGGTGGCGGTGAAGGAGCTGACCGCCCGGCTGCGGGCCCTGCGGCGGCGCGCCCGGGTCGCGCTGGCCCCCGAGGTGCCGGTGCTGGCGTTCGGCGACCTGACCATCTCGCCCGAGGCCGGCGAGGTACGGCTGCGCGGCGAGCCGGTGTCGGTGACCCGCACCGAGTTCCAGCTGCTGTGCGAGCTGGCCGAGCACCCCGGCCGGGTGCTGTCGCGCCAGCAGCTGCTGCAGCGCGTGTGGGGCTACGACGGCGGCGACGAGCGGCTGGTCGACGTGCACGTGGGCCGGCTGCGGCAGAAGATCGAGGACGGGTCCGGGGCGCCCCGGCACCTGGTCACGGTCCGCGGCCTGGGCTACAAGCTGCAGCGATGAGGCGCGCCGGGCTCCGCGTCCGGGTGATCGCCGGGTTCGCCGCCGGCGCGCTCGCCCTGTCCGCCACCATGGCGCTGGCGTCGTTCCACATGACCCGCCAGTCGCTGCTCGAGGAGCGGGAGCGCAACGCCGTGCGGTCCGCCCTCTACGACGCCGAGGTGGTGCGCTCCGGGCTGGGCACCTCGCGCAACCCCGACATCGGCTTCGTCCTGCGCGCCCTGGAGACCGGCGAGAACCGGCGGGCCCTGCTGTGGCACAACGGCCAGTGGTACGCGCGGCAGGCCGACACGAGCATCAGCGCGGCCGTGCCGGCGGCGCTGCAGGAGCAGGCGGCCCGCCGGATCCCGGGGGTGCAGCGGGTCCGGGCCGACGGCCGCGCCACCCTGGTCGTGGCGGTGCCGCTGTCCGGCGGCGACATCTACTACGAGGTCGACTCGCTGCAGGAGCTGGAGCACACCCTCGGCGTGCTGACCGGCGTGCTCAGCGCGGTCGCGCTCGCCACGGCGGCGCTCGGCGCGCTGCTCGGCTGGTACGCGTCGCGTTACGTGCTGCGCCCGCTCACCCGGGTCGCCGACGCCGCGCAGGAGATCGCCGGCGGCGCCTGGAAGTACCGGCTCGACCCGGCCGCCGAGCCCGACCTGGCCCGGCTCACCACGTCGTTCAACGACATGGTCGGCGAGCTGTCCGCCCGGCTGGAGCGCGACCGCCGGTTCGCCGCCGACGTGAGCCACGAGCTGCGCTCCCCGCTGCAGACGCTCGCCGCCGCGGCCAGCGTCCTGGAGCGCCGCCGCGACAGGCTCGACGAGCGGACGGCGATGGCGGCGGGCCTGATCAGCGAGGAGATCGACCGCTTCCAGCAGCTGGTCAACGATCTGCTCGAGCTCTCCCGCTCGGACCGGCCGGCGGCGCGCGGCCCGGTCGACGTGCCCGAGCTGGCCCGGCAGGTGTGCCGCGACCGGGGCCTGCCCGGCGACGTGGTGCTCGCCGCGGGCGGGCCGACCTGGAACGTGGACCGGCGGCGGGTCAAGCAGCTGCTCGGCAACCTGCTGGACAACGCGAAAGCCTACGGCGGGGGCGCGGTCGCCGTCCGCATCGACCGGAGGGGTGACGTGGGGCGCATCGAGGTGGACGACGAGGGCCCGGGCGTCAGCCCCGACGACAAGCCGGTGATCTTCGACCGGTTCGTCCGCGGCCGCTCGGCGACCGCCCGCGCGGGCGGCAACGGCACCGGGCTGGGCCTGGCCCTGGTGGCGCAGCACGCCGAGGCGCACGGCGGCCGGGCCACGGTGGGTGACCGCCCGGGCGGCGGCGCCCGCTTCCGCGTCGACCTGGCCGGGTGCACGC
>CAKUMG010000082.1 GCA_934667465.1 uncultured Actinoplanes sp.
ACCTGCTGCCGCGGCTGCGCGACCTGGACGCCCCGCTGCTGACCGTCGTCGGCGGCTCGACGGGCGCGGGCAAGTCGACGCTGGTCAACAGCCTGGTACGGGCGCCGGTGAGCGCCGCCGGCGTGCTGCGCCCGACGACCCGGTCCCCGGTCCTGGTGAGCCACCCCAACGACTCGTCGTGGTTCCGCAAGGGCGAGCTGCTGCCCGGGCTGGTCCGGACCGCGGAGTCCAGTTCGGACCCTCGCACGCTGCAGCTCGTCGCCGCCCCCGCCCTCGGGCCCGGCCTGGCCTTCCTGGACGCGCCCGACGTCGACTCGGTGGTCGAGGGCAACCGCAAGCTGGCGGCACAGCTGCTCGCGGCGGCCGACCTGTGGCTGTTCGTGACGACGGCGGCGCGCTATGCGGACGCCGTCCCGTGGGAGCTGCTCAAGACGGCCCGGCTGCGCGGCACCGTGATCGCCCTGGTGCTGGACCGGGTGCCCGGCGAGGCGGCTGCGGAGATCACCGCGCACCTGACCGAGATGCTCGGCGAGAACGACATGGCCGGCGCGCCGCTGTTCATCCTGCCCGAGACGACGCTCGACGGGCAGGGGCTGCTCACCGAGGACCTCATGCGCCCGCTGCACGACTGGTTCGCGCTGCTCGCGGCGGACGCCAACGCGCGCGCCGCGGTGGTCCGGCAGACCCTCGACGGCGCGCTGATCTCGCTCGGCCCCGCGGTCGAGGGGCTCGCGGCCGCCGCGGACGAGCAGGCCGCCACCGCGCAGGCCCTCGACGAGCGGGTCGCGGTCTCCTACCGGACCGCGCGGCGCACGCTGGAGGACGGGCTGCACGACGGGCGGCTGCTCCGCGGCGAGGTGCTGGCCCGCTGGCAGGAGTTCGTCGGGACCGGCGAGTTCCTCAAGATGCTCGAGTCGCGGGTCGGCCAGCTGCGGGACCAGATCGTCTCCGCGGTCACCGGGCGCCCGGCGCCGGGCCGCAACCTCAAGGCAGCGCTGGAGTCGCAGCTGGTGACGCTGGTGCGCGGGATCGCGGCGGACGCTGCCGAGCAGACGTACGCGGCCTGGCAGACCAACCCGGCGGGCAAGCCCCTGCTGGAACCGGCCCTCCAGAAACCCGCGGCGGACCTGCCGGAACGCGCCGAGCGCGCGGTCCGCGACTGGCAGCAGTGGGTCCTGGACCTGGTCCGTTCCGAGGCGGGCGACAAGCGCTTCGTCGCGCGCGGCGCAGCGTACGCGGTCAATGGTGTCGGTCTTGCAGTGATGATCGCGGTCTTCACCTCCACGGCCTTCATCCCCACCGGTGCCGAGGTGGCGGTCGGGGCGGGCACGACCGTGGCGGCGCAGAAGGTCCTGGAGGCGATCTTCGGCGACCAGGCGATCCGGACGCTTGCCGACCGGGCTCGGGCGGAGCTGCTGGCACGCGTTACCGTGCTGCTGGACGCGGAGGCGGCCCGGTTCACGGACCGTACCGCCGCGGTGGGTCTCGAGCTCGAACCGGGAACCACGCTGCGGCGGGCCGCCACCGAGGTGGAGCGTGCCAGGGAGGAACTCGCGTTGACCGGTACGTCGTCATGAGCATCGTCGAGAAGGTCAAGCGCGCCCTCACCGGCGACGACCGGGTGGACGCCGATCAGCTCTCCGCGCGGCTCGACGCGCTGCAGCGGTTCCTGCGCGTCAGCGAGGGGCACCTGCCCGACAAGGACCTCGTCGCCGCGCACACGCTCGTCGAGCGCGCCAGCGGCCGCCTCGCGCTGTCCCGCGACCACACCGTGGTCGCGCTGGCCGGCAGCACCGGCAGCGGCAAGTCCAGTCTGTTCAACGCGCTCGCCCGGCTCAAGCTGTCGCAGGTCGGCGTGCGCCGGCCCACCACCGGCGTCGCGCACGCCTGCGTGTGGGGCCCGCTCGAACCCGCCAGCCTGCTGCTCGACTGGATCGGCGTCCTGCCCCGGCAGCGTTTCATCCGGGAGAGCGCGCTCGACGGCGACGACGAGGTAGCCCTGCGCGGCCTGGTCCTGCTCGACCTGCCCGACTTCGACTCCATCGAGCAGGGCCACCGGCTCGAGGTGGACCGCCTGCTCGGCCTCGTCGACCAGGTCGTCTGGGTGGTCGACCCGCAGAAGTACGGCGACCGCATCCTGCACAACGCGTACCTGCGGCAGTTCCGCTCGCACGCCGACGTGACCATCGTGGTGCTCAACCAGGCCGACCGGCTCAGCCCGACCGACACCGAGCTGGTGCTCACCGACCTCAAGCGGCTGCTCGACGAGGACGGCCTCGAGGGCGTGCCCGCCATGGCCACCTCCGCGAAGCAGCCCGGCATGCTCAACGAGCTGCGCGGCGCGCTGGAGAAGACGGTCGCCGAGCGGCAGGCCGCGCTGCGCCGGCTCGCCGGGGACCTCGACGCGGTCGGCGAGGTACTGGCCGCGATGATCGGCCCGCCCGCCGCCGAGGACGAGATCGACCGGGCCACCGTGCGGCAGCTCAGCGACGCGCTCGCCGCGTCGGCGGGGGTGCCGGCCGTGGCCGAGGCCGCCGCGGGCGCCTACCGGCACCGGGCCGCCGCCAGCACCGGCTGGCCGCTGGTCCGCGGGCTGCGCAAGCTGCGGCCGGACCCGCTCAAGCGGCTGCACCTGGGCGAGGAATACACGACCCCGGGCGCCGAGGAGCCGTCGAAGGAGCTCGTGCCGGTGCCGCGCACCTCGCTGCCGGACGCCGACGCGGCCCAGAAGTCGGCGGTCGGTCTCGCCGTACGCGCCGTCGCCGACCGTGCCGCCGCGCCGATCCCCGACGTCTGGGCACCGGCGCTCGCCACGGCCTCCCGCTCCCGGCTCGCCGACCTGCCCGACGCGCTCGACCGCGCCGTGGCGAAGACCGATCTCGGGCTGGACCGCAAGCCGTTCTGGTGGACCGCGGTCGGCGCGCTGCAGTGGCTGCTCACCATCGCCGCGGTGGCCGGCCTCGGCTGGCTCGTCGCGGGTTACGCGGTGCGGCTGCTGGGCCTGCCCGAGCTGAACGACCCGAAGATCGGCGCGGTGCCGATGCCCACGTTCCTGCTGCTGGGCGGCCTGTTGCTGGGGCTGGTCCTGGCCCTGGTGCTGCAACCGATCGTCCACGCGGCGGCGGGGCGCGCGCAACGACGGGCCGAGCAGCGGCTGCGACAGGCGGTCACCGAGGTGGGACGCGACCACGTCGTGGCGCCGGTCCGCGAGGTGCTCAACGGATACGCCCAGGCGCGCGAGGCGCTCACGGTCGTCCGATCGGAATAGCGACCGCGGGCGGTTCCGCCGGTAGGCTCGCGACATGGCGGCACCTCAGAATCCGTACGACGCGGTCCTGCACGCGGCCCGCGACGTGGCGAAGCTCGGCTGCGCCCTGGACGCCGAGATGCTGGGCACCGCGTTGCTGGGCAGCGTCTATTCGATCGCCGAGCACGACCGGGCCGAGGCGGTGCGCGAGTTCGTCGGCGGCTTCCTCAGCGCCACCACGCGGCGCCGGACGGCCTCGGCCACCACGATCCGCGAGGTCTTCGCGGCGCTGGTGCCCGACGCCGAGGGTGCCGCCGAGGTCCGCCGCGGCGCGCAGGCGCCGGTCTGGGTGGCGCAGCTCGGGCGGGTCCGGCCCACCGGCTGTTATGCCTACGGCGACGTGTACGGCGACCAGACGTCCTATCTGGTCACCTTCGCCTACGACGACACCGAGGACGGCGGGCCCGAGCACGCGGTGGTCGCCCTCGTCGACCACAACATCGGCATCACCAAGGACGTCTTCGTGGGCGGCCCGGCGGAGCGCATCCTCGGCCAGGTCCGCGAGATGTGCGCGACCGACGAGCTGACCTGGTTCCGCGAGGAGGACCCGGCGCGGCTGCGCGGCGAGGTCCACCGGCACCTCGAGATCACCGACGAGCTGGGCAGCCTCCCCGCGGACGGCAACCTCGCCACCGACCGGGCGCTCGCCACGGCCCGCCTCGCGCTGCTGCCCCGGTCGACAGTGCCCGCGCCCGCCGAGCCGCCCGAGCTGAACGGGCCCGACCGCGAGACGCTGCTGCGCGACTTCCTGCGCTCGCCGGAGGCCGCCCGCTTCACCCTCGACAAGGTCGCCGCCGACGACGAACTCGCCTCGCTGCACTTCTGCCTGAGCCTGCTCCTCGACCACGCGGGCAGCCTGCCCGACCCCGACCCGCTGCGCTGGAGCCCTGCGGTGGCCGGCCTGTTCCTGCTCGACTGGGTGCACCGCCGCGCCGTGCTCGACATGGACGACGCCGCCATGCTGCCCCGCGTGACCCGTGCCTGGTCGGCCTACGCGATGCGCAGGAAGGGCCTGCCCGAGGCGGCGGCGGAGCAGACGGACGAGCTCGTCGAGGAGATGATCCCCGAGTTCGCCCGCCTCTATGCCACCGGCGAGAAGCGCAGCCCGGCCACGGCCGCGGTCGCCCAGCTCATCTCCGAGGGCGTCGACCCCGACGACCCGGAGGCGATCGACGCCTGGATCGAGACCAACCGCAACCGGCTCGCCGACGACACCTAGGGCCTGGTCAGCGGGCGTGGTGGCGGCCCGGGCGCGAGCTGCGCTGCCGGGATGCCGAGCGTGTGTCGTCGTGCGGGTGGTTGGCGCGGTGGCCGCCGAAGTAGGCGCGCTTGCTGTTGGTGGTGTCGCTCCGGTGCCGGCGGGGGCTGTTGTGCGTCCGCTCCGCCGGGCGGGTGGCTCGGATGTTGTGCGGGTGTTCGGTCACTGCCGGCCTCCGGTGTTCTTCCTCGTGCTCGGATCGGTCCTGCGCGCGGTCGCACCACCGCGCCGCGTCGTCGTGGTCGCGCCCGCCGCCGTCGTAGCCGTCGCCGTCGTCGTCGCCGCCGGAGTCCTGACCACCGCCGTCGTCGTGGTAGCCGTCGTCGGGCTCGGCGGGCTCGTCGGGCTCGTCGGGCTCGGCGGGGATCTCGGGGACGTCGGGCTGGGCCGGGCCGTCGGGCTCCTCCGGGTAGGCGGGCCAGCCGGGGTCGACACCCCAGTCCGGCAGGCCGGTCTCCGGCGGATGACTCGGTGGCTCTGGCCGTACGGGATCTGTGGGTTCGACCGGCTTCGACGGGCGCGCCGGTCGGGTCGGTTCCGGCTTCGGCTTCGCGGAAGGCTTCGCGGAAGGCTTCGCGGGAGGCTTCGCGGAAGGCTTCGCGGGAGGCTTCGCGGGAGGCTTCGAGGGGCGCGTCGGAGCCGGCTTGTCCCGCGGCGACGACGAGGACGATGACGGCTTGCTGCCTTCGGGCGTCCGGTCACCTCCATGCGGCTCGTCGGCGGCCCGGGTGGGCCAAGGTCCGGTCCGCGACGGCCGGGAATCAGCGGTCCGCGTCGGCTCGGCGCCGGCGGTCCGGGACGGCCGGGCACCGGGTCGGGGCGATGGGCGGGTGTCCGCATCGGACTTGTTCGTCGGCGGTGGCGCGGATTGGCCGGATTGCCGGGGTGTGCGCGTGGCGGGAGTTCCGGGCGCGGTGCTCGACCCGTACGGCCGCGGTTTGCTCCGCTGTTGTTGACCTTGCAGTCCGGGCGTCGGCGAAGCGGTGCCCTGCGCCGGGGGCAGCCGAACCGGCCCCGTCGACGGCGGCGGCAGGAACGGCACATCGGTCACCGGGGGCCGTTCTCCGGCCAGCTCCTGGGAGCCCG
The DNA here is from genome assembly GCA_934667465.1 of uncultured Actinoplanes sp. Taxonomy (GTDB): domain Bacteria; phylum Actinomycetota; class Actinomycetes; order Mycobacteriales; family Micromonosporaceae; genus Actinoplanes. Next base: position 5,652 of record CAKUMG010000082.1, read on the forward strand.
CGGTGATCGCGGCGAGGGTCGGCAGCGACGCCAGCCCCACCAGCATCACCACTATCAGCACATAACGACGCGTGGGCCCGGAAAAGCCCTCGGCGCTGTAGACCCCGTTCAGCCGCTTGCGCAGCACCTTGATCGGCGGTACGAGGCCGTCGTCGTCCGTCTGCTCCGGCACGCCCCGCACCCTCCCCAGAGTCAAAGATCCACATGGATCATTCGCGGCTAGTGGGGTGAACGAGGGAGGCGGCGGCGAGCAGCGGCACCCCGGTGCCGTTACGGCGGAAGTGACCGTACGAAGCTCGCTAATCAGGTCAAAAGCACCCGCTGGAGAGACGGCAATATTTCAGATCTGTGATCGTCGCGACCTGTGGCGGGACTCACGTTCTCTGCGAGTATGAGGGCGACGGCAGCGCCGCTGTCACCCTCCGGCGATCCGGAGGGTGGTGGGGGCCGTCACTCCCCGGCGGGGTCTTTGATCACGCCATCGGGCCGCGCGGCAACCTCACCCGGGCGCGCGCGGTTCACCACAGGTCAGCCGCGCGGACGGGTGACACCCGCCGCGGGCGCAGATGAGGAACAGGGAGACAGGATGGCGAACGGCGAAAGCGATGCCGGGGCTGGTGCCCCGGCCGGCGGTTTCGTTCAACTGCTCACCCCCGACGGTGAGCACGTCGAGAGCGTCACCACGGCGGAGGGCGTGACCTATTCGGTCAGCTTCACCGACGACGAGTACCGCGAGCTCTACAAGGACCTGGTCACCGTGCGCCGGCTCGACGCCGAGGCCACCGCCCTGCAGCGACAGGGCGAGCTGGGCATCTGGGCGAGCCTGCTCGGCCAGGAGGCCGCGCAGGTCGGCTCCGGCCGGGCGATGCGCCCGCAGGACATGGCGTTCCCCACCTATCGCGAGCACGGCGTGCTCTACACCCGCGGCATCGACCCGGTCATGCCGTTCGGCCTCTTCCGCGGCGTCGACCAGGGCGGCTGGGACCCGAACGAGTTCAAGTTCCAGACCTACACGATCGTCATCGGCGCCCAGACGCTGCACGCCACCGGCTACGCCATGGGCGTGATCATGGACGGCCGGATGGGCAGCCCGGACGGCGAGGCCGTCATCGCCTACTTCGGCGACGGCGCGACCAGCCAGGGCGAGGTCAACGAGGCGTTCGTCTGGTCGGGGGTCTTCAACGCCCCGATCGTCTTCTTCTGCCAGAACAACCAGTACGCGATCTCCGAGCCGCTCGAGCGCCAGACGCGCATCCCGCTGCACCGCAGGGCCGACGGGTACGGCTTCCCGGGCGTCCGCATCGACGGCAACGACGTCCTCGCGACGTACGCGGTGACCCGCGCCGCCCTGGACAACGCGCGCCAGGGCCAGGGCCCCACCCTGATCGAGGCGTACACATACCGGATGGGCGCGCACACCAGCTCCGACGACCCCACGCGCTACCGCATCGCGAGCGAGGTCGAGTCCTGGAAGGCCAAGGACCCGATCGCCCGGCTCAAGTCGTTCCTGGTCAAGCAGCAGCTCGCCGACGACGGCTTCTTCGGCCAGGTCGACGACGACGCCCGCACCCTCGCCCTGAGCCTGCGCGAACGGGTGCTCGCCATGCCGGACCCGCAGCCGGTCACGATGTTCGACCACGTCTATCCGCACGGCTCCCCGGAGGTCGACCTCCAGCGCGAGCAGTTCACCGCATACCAGGCCTCGTTCGAGGGGAGCGCGCACCGATGAGCGAGACGTTGACGCTGGGCAAGGCCCTCAACCACGGCCTGCGCCGTTCCCTGGAGAACGACGCCAAGGTCGTCGTCATGGGCGAGGACGTCGGCAAGCTCGGCGGCGTCTTCCGGATCACCGACGGCCTGCAGAAGGACTTCGGCGACAACCGGGTGATCGACACCCCGCTGGCCGAGGCCGGCATCGTCGGCACCGCGGTGGGCCTGGCCATCCGCGGCTACCGGCCGGTCTGCGAGATCCAGTTCGACGGCTTCGTGTTCCCGGCCTACAACCAGATCGTCGGCCAGGTCGCGAAGATGTACTACCGGTCGCTGGGCAAGACGCGGCTGCCGATCGTCATCCGGATCCCGTTCGGCGGCGGCATCGGCGCGGTCGAGCACCACTCCGAGTCGCCCGAGGCGTACTTCGCGCACACCCCCGGCCTCAAGGTCGTGACGTGCTCGAACCCCGCCGACGCGTACGTGATGATCCAGCAGGCCGTCGCCTCCGACGACCCGGTGGTCTTCTTCGAGCCCAAGCGCCGCTACTGGGAGAAGGGCGAGGTCGACCTCGACGCCCCGCTCGCGGACGCGCATCCGCTGCACGCCTCCCGGGTCGCGCGGCAGGGCACTGACGCAACCCTCATCGCGTACGGGCCGATGGTGCGCGTGGCACTCGACGCGGCCGCTGCGGCGGCCGAGGACGGTCGCAGCCTCGAGGTCATCGACCTTCGCACGCTGTCACCGCTGGACCTGGGTCCGGTCTACGACTCCGTACGCAGGACCGGGCGCGCCGTGATGGTGCACGAGGCCCCCGGCAACATCGGGCTGGGCGCGGAGATCGCCGCCCGGGTGACCGAGGAGTGCTTCTACTCCCTCGAGTCCCCGGTGCTGCGGGTCACCGGCTACGACATCCCCTACCCGGCCGCCCGGGTCGAGGAGGAGTACCTCCCCGACCTCGACCGGGTGCTGGACGCCGTCGACCGTACGTTCGGCTGGTGACCGGCATGTCGCGCATCAAGGAGTTCGCCCTGCCCGACCTGGGTGAGGGGCTGACCGAGGGCGAGATCCTCACCTGGCTGGTCGAGGTCGGCGACACGATCGAGCTGAACCAGCCGATCGTCGAGGTCGAGACGGCCAAGGCCGCGGTCGAGATCCCCGCCAAGTGGGGCGGGGTCGTGGCCCGAATCCACGTCGAGGCGGGGACGACCGTCGAGGTGGGTGCGCCGATCATCACGATCGACACCGAGCCCTCGGCGGGGGCGCTGCCGGTGGATCCCGCGTCGCTGCCGGGGCCCGTGCCGTCGGCGGAGTCGCTCGCGGCCGTCGAGGTCGCGCCCGCGGAGGGGGCGGTGGAGCCGGGGCTGATCGGCGGGCCGGCTCCGGGTGGGCGGACCGCCGTGCTGGTGGGATACGGCCCTCGTACGGTCGCCGCGAAGCGCCGGCCCCGGGTCGGTGCGCCTGGGGGTGCAGCTCCCGCTGGTTTCACGGCGTCGGCGGCTCCCGATGCTCCGGCTGCTCCTGCGCCGGCTGCTGCTGTGGCTGCTCCTGCTGTTTTTGTGGGAGCGGGTGCGCCTGCTGGCGTGGCGCTCGGGCGTTCCGGGCCGGTGCTCGCCAAGCCGCCCGTACGGAAGCTTGCGAAGGATCTCGGGGTTGACCTTGCCACGCTGACCGGGACGGGGCCGCTCGGGTCCGTGACGCGGGACGACGTGCAGCGGGCGGTGGCCGCGCCTTCGGTCAATGGCTCCTCTGCACCCGTACCGGCTCCCGCATCCTCCTTCGACGCTTCGCGTGAACATCGGATCCCGATCAAGGGTGTCCGCAAGCTCACCGCCGAGAACATGGTGGCGTCGGCGTTCACCGCGCCGCACGTCACCGAGTTCCTCACCCTCGACGTGACCAAGTCGATGAGGGCGGTCGAGCGGCTCCGGGGGCGCCCCGAGTTCCGGGACGTGCGCATCTCGCCGCTCCTGCTGGTCGCCAAGGCCGTCCTGCTCGCGATCAAGCGGCATCCGATGGTCAACTCGACGTGGTCCGGCGCGACGAACGAGATCGTCGTCAAGGAGTACGTGAATCTCGGCATCGCGGCGGCGACCGAGCGCGGGCTGATCGTGCCGAACATCAAGGACGCCGGCCGGCTCACGCTGCTGGAGCTGGCCGAGGCGCTCAACGGCCTGGTCCAGGTGGCCAAGACGGGCCGGACGGCCCCGGCCGACATGGCGGGCGGCACCTTCTCGATCACCAACGTCGGCGTCTTCGGCGTCGACACCGGCACGCCGATCCTGCCCCCGGGCGAGTCGGCGATCCTGGCCTTCGGCGCCGTGCGCCCGATGCCGTGGGTGCACAAGGGCAAGGTCAAGGTCCGCCAGGTCACGACGCTGGCGCTCTCCTTCGACCACCGCATCGTCGACGGCGAGCTGGGCTCCAAGTTCCTCCGCGACGTCGGCGTCTTCCTCTCGGACCCGGAGGGCGCGCTGCTCGCGTGGACTTAGTTTTACATTGCTGATCCCGCTTGCTCGCCTACGATCCTTAGGCGAGTAAGCGGGATCACCCCCTTATTCGTTGGCGTCCCCGGCTCCGGCGCGGTTAAATGGACACAGCGCCGGAACACGGGCGCAAACCGACGAGGCCCACGAGGCCAGGGGAGAAAGCATCACCATGAGCGCCATCGACCGCATCCGTGCCCGCCGCATCGCCAAGCGCAACGCCCGCGCCATCGATCGCGCGATGAGCTCTGCGCCGACCCTCGCGATGCGCGACGAGATCGCCATCTTCGCCCAGCGCCAGCGCCTCTACTGAGGCTGCGCTTCCGCCACCCTCCAGATTTCTCTTCGCCGCGTCTTCCGATCGCCTGCCGATCTTTTGATCGCCCCGATCGACGCGGCTCCGCGAGGCCCCGACCGATGCACCGGTCGGGGCCTCGCCTCGTCTCGCATGGCGTACGGATTCACTTACTCTGTGTCACTTGCCGAGGTTCAGGCGGACAGTCCACAGCGAACTCCGCGCAACCGTCGCGAGTTCTCCGCCTCACGTCCGGACCCTCAGAAACGGACAGCAGCCTCGGCTGCGGCTTGGGACTCGCCCGAGTTTCGGGTGATTCGCACCACGTGTTGATGATCACGTCGGGTGGTTTTCCGGCGTGGAAGCCACTCCGGACGGCGTACACCGGGATTCCGGCTGTCGGCAACGCCCGGTACGGTTGGGCACTGTCACGCGCCCCGGCTCGGCCGGCCGGGGAGTGAGTGGCCGGGGTCGTGCCCAGCTCTGCAAGGTCGGCCGCGTCCGTGCTCAAGCCCGCACGGCCGACAGTCATGGAGGAGGCGGTTATGACGTCCGATGGCCAGCACGCCGGCAGGCAGCCGGGGGCCACGTCGGGCGGCGGAGCCGAGCCGTTCGGCACCGACGCCTTCCCGCCCCCGGAGTCGGAGGGACAGGACCGCGGTCCGTCCTACCCGCACGCCCAGGGCGCACCCCCGAGCGCATACGCTCCGCCGCCCCAGTCCGCGCCCGACGGCGGCTCGCCGTTCGTGGTGCCCGCCGTGCCGCCCGACGGCGCCACCGGGACCACCTTCGGCGCCGCGTCGTTCAACTCGGCGCGGGTGCCCGACGGCTCCACCCCCGCGCAGGGCTCCGCGCCCGGTTCCTTGCCCGCCAGGGCGTCGTCGCTCGCGCAGGGTTCCGCGCCGTTGCAGGGTTCCTCGTCCTCGTTGCCCGCGCGCGCGACTCCGCCCGAGGCTCCGGCCTGGTCGCCGCAGCCTCCGCCGCCGGGTGCGCCCTTCCGCCAGGCCCAGGGCGACGCGCTGCCGCAGCGCAACCCCGGTTCGGCCGGTGGACCGCTGACCGGCCCGGTGAGCGAGTTCAACGGGTTCACGCCGGTGCGGTCCACCCCTGCTGCTCCCGCGGCGCCGCCCGCCGGCAGCCCGTTCTCGAACCCGCCCGCGGGTGGCCCGTTCTCCGGCCCGTCCGGCGCCGGCGCGGTCCCGGGTCAGCCCACCTTCCCGGGAGCGGCTGCCGACGGCCCGTTCTCGGTTCCGGGTGCCGCGGGATCGGGTGCCGGTGGCGCATTCCCGGCTGCCGACGGCGCCGATGACCGTCCCGAGCTGCCGCGGCGGTCGCCGGGTGAGGCTCGGGCCCCGTTCGACCGTGGCACCGGTGCCGGTGCCGCCCCGGCACCGCAGGAGGAGCGGCCCGCAGGGGTCTCCGCCTTCGGCGACCAGCGCATCCGCGTCCCCGGCGCCACCCTCACCGACTACCCCGACGGGCCGCCGCGGGCCCCCGAGCCCGGCGGCTTCCCGGTCCGCGGCGACGCGCCGCAGGGCGCCAGCTTCCCGCTGCGCGGCAACTCGGCAGGCGATGGCGCGAGCTTCCCCGGCCTGCGCAGTGACTCCGCGCCCTTCGGCGGCGAGCCCGCCGGTCAGGATGCCGCCGCCTCCGGTGGTCAGCCCTCCGGTGGTCAGCCCTCCGGCCAGAGCCCGTTCGGTCAGCAGGCGTTCGACCAGCCCTCCGGTCAGCCTGCCCTCGAGCAGCCCGCTGCCCGATCTGCCTTCGAGCAGCCCGCCGGTCAGGCGCCCTTCGGGCAGGCCCCGGGGCAGTCGCCGTTCGGGCAGGCCCCGGGGCAGTCGCCGTTCGGGCAGTCTTCGTTCGAGCAGCCGGCCGTCGGCAGCGCCTCGGCAAGCAACAGCGCCTTCTCCGGCAGCAGTGCCCCGGCAAGCGGCGGTTTCACCGGCAGTGCTCCCGCGAGTGACCAGTTCCCCGGCGGCGCTCCCGCAAGCGGCGGGTTCTCCGGCAGCGCGCCTGCGAGTGGCTTCCCGGCTTCCGCGTCTGCTGGCAGTGCTTTCGGCGGCGATGACGCGGCCTCGGGCAGCGCCTTCGCCGGTGGCCCGTCCGACGGCGGTTCCGGCGGCAGTGCTCCCAGCAGCGCCGCCCCCGCGGCCGACGGCTCGCCGAGCAGCGGCGGCTACCCGCAGCGTGTGCCCGGCGCGTCCCTCTCCAGCGGCGGTGCGCCCGTCGTGGCCGAGCAGCGCCCGGCCCCCGTGCCGCAGCCGCGCGACCCGGCGG
>CAKUMG010000083.1 GCA_934667465.1 uncultured Actinoplanes sp.
CCAGTTGTCGATCGATCTCGTCATGCCGTCTCCCAGCATCGAGCACCCAGTGATCTCACGGATCGTAGAGTTGTCGCTACTCACTGATCAACGACTGCGGATCGGCGTCGCAGGAATGAGCCGAACGGTGAGTGCAGGGTGGCCGAAAGGTGACAGCGGGTCTGCGGCGTCCGGTAGGAGTTCGGTAGGCGGGGGCGTGACGCTGGGGGCGACGCGCGTCTTCGACCGGGGAGGGGGACCGGTGGCCCGGGCTCATCGGATCGTGCACGGCGGCGTGCCCGACTGTTACCGGGTGGCGCCCGGGGCGTCGCCGGAGGCCAAGGCGAGTGTGGCGATCAAGCTGCTGCGGTCCGGGCAGGCGGCGTCCGCGCGGCTGTTGCTCGACGAGGCGCTCGGCGGCGACGGGGAGTCGGGGCGGGTGTGGTTCTACTGGCTGCTGGCACTGCTGAGCGGCCGTACGGTGCCGGAGCTCTCGATGCGGGAGCGGGCGCGCCTCGCCGTGGCGCGGGACGTGACCGGGCGGCTCGGGCCGTCGGCGTGGGCGGCGGGGATCGACGCGATCCTGGGGCTGACCGAGGGCGACGGGGCGCTGGACGGGGTCGAGCCCGGCCTGCGCGAGGAGATCGAGGAGCATCTCGAGCGGGTCCTCGACGGGCGCCGGCGCGACGAGTGCTGGCAGCGCGGCGTCGAGCGGGCCTCCGCCGGGCGTGGCGGGCAGGCGCGGGCGGCCCGGGCGTGGAAGTTCTTCGAACCGGACCCGGCCCTGCCCCGGATCCGCCCGGCGCGCCCCGCCGCCGTGCCCGCCGGGCTGTGGACCCTGGCGGGCGTGAGCGGCGTGCTCTTCGCCGCCGGGGCCGCGACCGCCGGGTGGCTGGCCCGGGACGCGTCCGCGCTGCTCGCCCTGGTCATCGGGCTCGGCGGGATGGGGGTGGCGCTCGCCGGCGGGGCGGAGTGGCGGTTCCGCGCCGGGCGGGTGCGGCGCCGGGGACGGCGGCTGCGGCCCCTCGGGGAGGGCGCTCCCGCCGGGGGCTTCGCCGAGCAGATCGACCGCTTGTACGTGCGCTACGCCCGCCGCTATGCCGGTCCGGCGCACGCGTGGCACGGTGAGGCGTACGGCCGGCTCTGCGATCTTCGCGACGAGCTCGTGGAGTCCTATGCCGATCCGGAACCCTGCTGGCGCAAGGTCCGCTGGCTGGTCCGCTTCCAGGTGCGCGAGCTGCGCGACCGGCGCCCCGAGCGGCCCCGGCTCCGCGAGCTCCGCATGATCACCGTCCTCGGCGCCCTGCTCGGCGTGGCCGGCCTGACCCGCGCCGCCGGCCTGTTGATCGTCCTGCTGCTGCCCGTCGCGGTCGCCGCCGTGGCCGTCCCGGTCCGGATCGTCGCCGAGTACCGCCGGGCCGCGGCCGACAAGGCGGAGCACGACCGGCGCATGACCGGCTACCTGTTCGAGTTCCAGCGCTGGCAGCACCTGCTCGGCGACCGCCCCGACGATCTTACGATGGCCTACTGGCAGGAGTGCGACCGCCGCCTCCTGATCGACCGTGCCCTGTGCGCCGACGGCCTCGCCTGGTCCGACGTCCAGGTCTGCACCGCGGTCACGGAACCGGCCCCGGGCGGCGCGATCGCCCGCGTGCGGCACGGCCCGTGGCGCTGGTCCCGCTACCGCCTGGAGATCTTCCTGCTGACCGGGGAGGGCGTGCACCGCATCGCCGCCACGCTCGACCATCCCCGCGCCACGTGCCACGACCACGACCGCACCCCGGCCCGCGACCCCTTCTAGCAACGCGGGCCGGAGGGCTCAGGACCGCCGCAGGTGCCGGGCCACGGCGGCGGCCACCGTCGTCGCGAGCAGCAGACCCCCGAGGATCAGCACGTACGCGAGCCACTGCGCGCCGCCCGTGGCGTGGAAGTGCGGCTGCTGGCCCAGGTCGACGCCGGGCAGGATCAGATCGACCGTGTACGCGAACGCGTTGAACGCGGGCGCCTTGTCCTTCTCCACGGCCCGGGGCGGGTGCAGGCCGAACACGAGCGTCCCGGCCGCGATCAGGACGACCAGCAGAGCAAGGGCGCGCGAGGGCGAGTAGCCGTACCCGACGGCGACATCCTGCAGCAGGCCCCAGACCTTGGCCGGCACCGGCAGCGACTCCCGCCGGTGCCGCTCGCCGGCCAGCACGAGCTCGCGCGCGCTGATCTGGCGCAGATCCAGCCGGCCCGGCAGCGTCGCGCCCCGGAACGACAGCCGGCTGGTCACCTGGGCGTGGTCCAGTTCGACCGCGCCGGCGAACGTGGCACCCAGGTCCGCCTCGGCGCCCACCCGGAGGTCGTGGGCGTGCAGCGCGCTGCCGGAGGGGTGCTCCAGGACGGCCTCGTGCCAGTACAGCGAGCCGCCGACCTCCGCGTTGACGAGACGCAGCTCCCCGCGGCACCGCAGGCCCCGCGCGCTGAAGTCGTGCCCGACGCGCAGCCGGGTGCCCTCCAGCGCGACCGCGGTGCCGTCCGGGGCCGTCAGCGACGTGCCGTCGAGGAACATCGCATTGCTGACGGTCGCGCCGGACATGCGCAGTCGCCCGTCGATGGTGCAGCTCTCCAGCCGCAGGTTGCCGGTGATGGTGGCGTTGGACAGCTGCAGCCCCGGCATCGTGCAACGCCGCAGGCTGAGCTGCCGCAGCCCGGCGCCGTAGAGATCGACCGGCGCGTCGAAGGCGCAGTCGCGCAGGCTGACGGGCACGGTGATCTCCCCGTACGCGATCTCGAGCCGGCCCTTGACCCTCGCGCCACTGAGTCGCAGTGCCGGGAGTGCGCCGTCCGCGCCCGGGAGGCCGCCCAGCAACAGGGAGCGGAGCACCGAGCTGCGGACGATCCGGTCCTCGGCGTCGCTGAGGTCGACGGTTCCGCCGAGCGGGAACGCGTCGAGGAGCCGCTGTTCGGCCACAGTGGGGAGCATGCGTCCATTGTGATCTATCGGGTGTTCGTGGGGCAGGGGAGGGAGGTGCGGACGCGGGTCGTGCGGCAGGCGTGCGCCGTCACGCCGCGGGGGTCGCGGAGGACGTGGGTGCCGAGCGGGTTGGCGGCCGGGATGCGGGTGCTCGCGCCCGGTTCGAGGGCGCCGCTCAGCGCGTACGGCTGCTGGTTGGGACCTGTCAGCGTCCAGCCGGTCAGGTCGAGGGGGCCGGGGGCGTGGTTCGTCAGCTGGACCGTGTCGGTGACGGACGTGATGCGCAGGTGCGGGGGCTCGTCACTGGTGGCCGTGGCGGTGGTGTCGATCACGGCGGCGGTCGCGAGCGCGAGGGTGGCGGCGGCGATGATCCAGGGCGTGCGGGGCACGGTGCTCCGATCCGGGCGGCGGGAGATGCATGGAGATCAACGCCGGGGATCGGTGCCGGTAACTGTCGTGATCTTTACAGTGGACGGTGCAGGGTCCGGAGATCGACACAGCATGCATGGCGGCGCATGATGACGGCATGCGCGAGACGACGATTCGCGAGCGACAGGCGGCCGACCTCGACGGCTGTGTCGCGGCGCTGCGAGCCGTGCACGACGCGGACGCGTACCCGGTGAACTGGCCGCGCGATCCGCACGCCTGGCTGGCCCCGCCCGACCTGCTGCACGCCTGGGTCGCCGAGGGGTTCGGGGGTTCGATCGCCGGTCATGTGGCCGTCCGCCGGCCCGAGCGGCCGTCGCTGCCGGCGGAGGTGTCCCGGCTCTTCGTGGTTCCCGCGGCCCGCCGCCAATCGATCGGGCGGGCGCTGCTGGACCGGGTCGTCGCGTGGGCCGGCGAACAGGGGCTGGCGCTGGAGCTCAACGTCACGGACGGCAACCGGTCCGCGGCCGTCGCGTTCTACGAGGCGACCGGGTGGCGGCACACGCACACGACGCCCGCGGACTGGACCGGGCCCGGGGGCGCTCCGATCATGCTGCGCTACTACCTGCTCAGGCCTGGTTGACCTGGTCTTCTACCTGCTCAGCCCGCGGGGGATCTTGCGCCAGTGCTGGGTCTGCTTGTCGTCGCGGACCACGACGCCGAGCTTGGCCAGCTCGCGCCTGAGCTCCTCCGCGTCGCTGCCGTCCTTCTTGTCGAGCGCGCGCTGCCGGGCCTTGAGCAGCGCGTGGTCGGCGTCGGCGAGCTCGGGCAGCTCGGGCACCCACCGCCGGAACTCGCCCTTGTGCGGGTCGCCGTCCCGCCAGGCGTAGCCGTGCTGCCGGAACCCGGCCTCGACGCGGTCCGGCTCGAGATCCGACGCCGAGACCCGGGCCAGCTCCGCGGTGTCGCGCCCCAGGACCACGAGCTCCTTGCCGTCGAGAAAGACAGACCCGATGTCCGTACGGGGAATCGTCTGCGTCTCGCCCTTGCGGGTGAGCGTCACGTCCGACCCGGACAGCCGCACGACCAGGCTCTCCCACTGCCCGATGGCCCCGATGATCAGCCCGAGCACAGCACCGGCCGCCAGCGCCCCGATCGACGCGGCGGGCTCCGGAGCCCCGTCGAGCAGCCGCAACGGCCCGCCGAACGGCACCCACGGCAGCGACAGCAGCCACCCGGCGGCGAGGTTGATGCCCTGCAGCAGGGCCGCGCCGAGCAGCGGGAAGACCACGAACAGGAGCACGGTGACCCAGGCCGGCTGCGTCAGCTTCGTCGTCTGTCCGTCGTTCACCGGCCCATCGTCCCACGCGCCACCTCCCCGGCGCCGCCCCGCCCGCGCCGGGTTGCCATCCCGGCGCGGGCCGGGCTCAGATCGCGTACGCCTCCAGTTGTGAGCCGTTGACCAGGTAGATCCAGCCGCCAGCGACCACCACGTGCCCCTCGTCGAGGCTCGGGAACTGCCGGCCCGACGAGAGGACCCGGCCGTTGGCGGCGTTCATGATGCCGATCCGCTCGCCGGCGTCGACGGTCACGTAGACCAGCCCGCCCGCGCGCACCGGCTGGCCGGTGTCGCCTTCGAAGATCCGGGTCCACACCCGCTCACCCGTACGGATGTGCAGCGCTTCGACCCCGTTCGACCACGGGTGGTAGACGCGCCGCCCGTCGGTGGCGATCCGCCCGGCCGCCCGCCGCGCCGACCACTGGGTCGCGCCGTCGGTGGCCCGCAGCGAGACGAGCGTCCCCCGGGCGTCGCTGACGAGGAACCGGTCGCCGGCGGGCGTGGCCGCTTCGGCGTACCACCGCTTGGTCCTGGTCCACATCGCGCGCCCGGTCGTGATGCGGACGGCGACCGTGGCGGCCGTGCTGGTGCGGCTCAGCAGCATGCGCCCGTTCGCCGCCACGCCGGCCGACGTGAAGCGCGCGAGGTTGTAGCGCTGGCGGCCGGTGGTCACGTCGAAGCCGCGCACCCTCGGCAGGTCCGACTCGGACGCCCCGCTCACGACGACGACGCCGCGATCCACCACGAGCGACTCGACAGGCGCCTCGACCTCGACGCTCCACTGCTCGTCACCCGAGCTTACGTCGAGGGCGCGCAGGGTGCCGTCGGGATCGCTCATCGACTGGCAGTCCGTGTTGCCGACCAGCAGCAGCCCGTGGCTGACCGCCAGCTGCGGCGTCCCCTCGTCCTCGGGCGAGTCCCACGTCCACTGCCACAACCTCTCACCGGTCGTGGCCGCGTACGCCCCGATGCCCTCGCTGTCGGTGACGAACACCCGCCCGCCGGACACCACGGGTGGCGACGCGTACGAACAGGTTCCCGCATCGGCATAGGGGAGCGCGGCGGTCCACTTCCGGCTCACCCCCTCGATGGTCCCGGCATTGATCACCGACTCCGCCGGGTTGTAGAACGTCCGCCCCGGCCCGTACCCGGCCTGCGCCCACTGTGCCCTCGATGCAGCCTGCACCGGTGTGCCCGCGATGAGCACTGCCGCGGTGACCAGCCCGATCCCCGCCCGCCATGAACGTGATGCCACCATGCTTCCCCCTCCACGATCGTCACGGCGTGCGACCGCAACGCCGGCGAGGGTGACGCTAGGTGTCCCGGCAGGCTCACGAAGTGCATTCGGCGAGCGGTAGCCCTTCGGGGTCAGAGCGGCCGGCCGACGAAGCGGTAAGAGCGGCCGCCCGACGAAGCGGTCCGAGCCACCGCCCGACGAAAGGTCAGAGTGGCCGGTCGACGAGCAGCACGATCCCCGGCTCCACGACACCGGCCAGCGACTCGTCGAGCGCGATCGTCGTCTTCCCGGGCGGCCCGTGCAGCTCGATCGTCCGGACCGCGGTCTCCACGTCCGGGCCGGTCCCGGTGCGCACCACGACGGGGTCACCGATGCGTACGACGCCGCCCTCAAGCGTCCCCGAGACGAAGATCCACGGCCGGCCCGACAGCTTGTGGACGGCCTCGACGACGAGACGGCTCGGCGCTGCATCGGTCATCGGTTCAGGGCCGGGGCGGGGGCGGGGCGGTGGTTTCGCGGGCTATCAGGCGGGTGGCGAGGCGGATGTGGCGGGAGACCGGTTCCTCGCCCGCGGCCAGGTCGAGCAGGGTCCGCAGGGCCAGCCGCCCGATGTCGTGCATGGGGGTGCTGACCGTGGTGAGCAGGTGGATGGAGGCCGGGATCGTCGCGTACGTGTCGTCGTAGCCGACCACGCTCACGTCCGCCGGCACGCGCAGGCCGGCGCGGTGGGCGGCGCGGATCGCGGCGAAGGCGTCGCCGTCCGTGGTCGCGAAGATGGCCGTGGGCCGGGACGGGCGGCTCAGCAGCGCGGCGGCCACCCGTTCGCCGCTGCCGATGCCCTCCTGGGAGACCAGGGCCGGGTCCAGCGGCACGCCCGCGGCCTCGTGCGCCTCGCGGTAGCCGCCGAAGCGTTCGCGCAGGCCGGCGTTCGTCGGGGAGCCGCCCACGAACGCGATGCGCCGGTGGCCGAGCGTCAGCAGGTGGGACGTGGCCTGCAGGCCGCCCGTCCAGTGGTGCGAGCCGATGCTGACCACCGTCGCGTCCACGGCCTGCGGCGGGTCGACGGCCACCAGCGGGAGGTCGGCGGCGGGCACGGGCGCGGTCACGACCAGCAGGCCGAGGTGGCCCTTCGCCGCGACCGTGCGCGGGTCCACCGACCCGGACGCGGTGACGAGGTCGACGCCGTTCGCCGCGGCTTCGCCGATCGCGCCCTCCAGGACGCGCAGGGCATAGAGGTTGGACAGAGAGTCGAAGACTGCGGTCACCGTACGGGTCGACGGGCGCGCCGGCGCCGTCGACAGCGCGTAGCCGAGGTCGTGGATCACCTGGCCCACGCGGCGGCGGGTGGCCGCCGAGACGCCCGGGCGGTCGTTGAGGACCTTGCTCGCCGTGGCCTTCGAGACACCGGCGCGCGCGGCGACCTCGTCGAGGGTGGGGCGCCGACCGGTCACAACCAGGGAGCCTAGCAACGAAACTGTTTCGCCGCTGCACCCCTGACGCCGTACAAGAGCTGCCGTTACGCTGGCGAAAGAGTTTCGAGAGGGAGAAGAATGTCGTACACCCCGCCGCAGGTGCTCTTCGGTGCCGCGTACTACCACGAGTACCAGCCCACTCCCCGGCTCGCCGAGGACTTCGCCGCGATGCGGGCGGCCGGGTTCACGGTCATCCGGGTCGGGGAGTCCGTGTGGTCGACGTGGGAGCCCGAGGACGACGTCTACGACCTCGAGTGGATCACCCCGGTGCTCGACGCCGCGCACGAGCACGGGATCTCCGTCATCCTGGGCACCCCCACGTACGCGGTCCCGCCGTGGCTGCAACGCCGCTACCCGGAGATCAACGCCGACGACGCGACGGGTCATGCGTACGGCTGGGGTGCCCGTCAGGAGATCGACATCACGCACGCGGCGTTCCGGTTCCACGCCGAGCGCGTCGTCCGGCACATCCTCGAGCGGCATGCCGCGCACCCGGCGATCATCGGGTTCCAGGTCGACAACGAGCCCGGCAACGCGATCCTGTTCAACCACGCCGTCTTCGAGCGGTTCCGCGACGATCTGCGCCGCCGCTACGGCACGGTCGAGCGGCTCAACCAGGAGTGGGGCCTGACGTTCTGGTCGCACCGGCTCGGCGACTGGTCCGACCTGTGGCGCCCCGACACCAACTCGCTGCCGCAGTACGACCTCGCGTGGCGGCTCTTCCAGGCGGACCTGACCACGGACTTCATGGCGTGGCAAACCAAGATCGTCGAGGAGTACGCGGGCGACAAGTTCGTCACCACCTGCATGTCGTACACCCGGTCGACGATCCGCGACGACGCGCTCGGTGAGCTGTTCACGGTCACTGCGGGTAACCCGTACTACAAGGCGCAGGACGCGCTGTCGCTGCCGGACACCGAGGTCAAGCCGCAGACCTGGTGGTCGCAGGGCACGTGGGGGCTCTACCACAGCGCCGACTGGATGTACGGCACGCGGCACGAGCCGTTCCTGGTCACCGAGGTCGGCGCGCAGTCGATCGGCTTCCACTCGATGAACAACTCCGCCTATCCGGGGCAGCGCCGTCAGGGCGTCTGGGCGCTGATCTCGCGCGGCGCGCAGATGATCGAGTACTGGCACTGGCACACGCTGCACCACGGCCCCGAGACCTACTGGGGCGGTGTGATCCCGCACAGCCAGCGGCCGGGCCGCACCTACCGCGAGATCGCCGCGATCGGTGCCGAGCTGGGCGAGCTGGGGGACCGGGTCGTCGGCCTGCGCCCCGACGCGCAGGTCGGCATCCTCTACGACCACGCGAGCAAGTGGGCGCTGGCCTACCACGGCCACCTGGCCCGCGACCACGCCGACTTCGAGGACTCGTACTCGCCGACGATCGAGGCGTTCGCCCGGGGCGCGTTCGACGCCGGCCTGCAGAGCCGGATCTACCACGCCAGCGCGCTGACCAGCCAGGACCCGGCCGCGGTCGCCGCCGAACTGCCGGTCTTCGTCGCGGCCGGCTACTACGTCGCGGACGACGCGGTGCTCGCCTGGCTGCTCTCGTACGCGGCCGCGGGTGGCCACCTGATCATCGGCCCGCGCACCGGCTACGGCGACACCGAGGCGCGCGCCCGCGCCCAGGTGGCCCCGGGCGGCGGGCTCGCGGACGCGGCGGGCGCGTTCTACGACGAGTACTGCAACCTCGACGCCCCGCTGCCCGTCGTCCCCGCGGACGGCAGTGACCTGGTCCTGCCCGCCGACGCCGCGGCCCAGCTGTGGATCGAGAACTACACCGCCACGGACGCGCGGGTCGTGGCCCGCTACGAGCACCCGTTCCACGGCGGCTACGCGGCCGTGACCACCCAGGCGCACGGCTCCGGCCAGGTCACCACCGCGGGCCTGATCCCCAACCCGCAGCTCGGGGCGGCGCTGCTGACCTGGGCGGCCGGCCCGGACGCGGTCGCGTGGCGCGCGCTCGACGACGCCCCCAGCGTCCGGGTGCACTCGGCGGTCAACGCGCGCGGGGAGCGGCTGTGGATCGTGCAGAACTGGTCGTGGGAGCGCGCCACTGTCCCCGTACCCTTCGCCGCAGTCGACCTGCACACCGGCGAGCCCGCCCCGCAGCTGGAGCTCGGCTCGTGGGATGTGCGCGTGGTGGTGACTCCGGCCGGATAACGGGTAGTCGGGGTGGGTGACCGAAACCGCCGTCGACCTGGGCCGCACCCTCGCCCCGGACGCGCCGCCCGCCCCGCACGACGCGAGCGGCGAGGCCGTGCCCCTGCACGACCTCGCCGGGATCGCGCCGCCCGCCCGGCCGGGCCGCCGCTGGACCCCGAAGCGCGTCGTGGCCACCCCCGCCGCCTACGAGCACGCGCACGGCGTACGGATGATCGACCGGTTGTCGTCCCTCGGTTTCGAGGTCGAGCGGCTCAAGTCGAACCGGCTCATCGGCATCCGGGGCGAGAACGACCGCGAGACGTACGCGCGGGCGAAGAGCACCCTGGCCGTCGTCGTGAGCCCGCCGTCGCGGCGCAAGCTGCAGCCGATCGCGCCCAGCGCCGACTGGCGCTTCGACCTCGCCGAGGGCTGCCCGGCGCACTGCCAGTACTGCTACCTCGCCGGTTCGCTGACCGGCCCGCCGGTGACCCGCGTCTACGCGGACCTCGACGACATCCTCGCCGGCCTCGAGCCCTACGTCGGCCAGGGCACCATCACGAGCCGCCGCGCCGCCCGCCGCGACGAGGGCACCACGTTCGAGGCCTCCTGCTACACCGACCCGCTCGCCCTCGAACACCTCACCGGCAGCTGGAGCCGCGCCGTCGAGCACTTCGGCGCCTGGGACGCCCCGGTCCAACTGCGCTGGACGACCAAGTTCGACGACGTGGGTACGTTCATCGGCCTGCCCCACCGCGGTCGCACCCGCATCCGGCTGAGCGTCAACGCCCTCCCGGTGACCACCCGTCTCGAGGGCGGCACGTCCAGCCTGCCCGACCGGGTGGCCGCGCTGGGCCGGCTCGCCCGCGACGGCTACCCGATCGGCCTCACCATCGCCCCGATCATGGCCCTCGACGACTGGCGCACCCACTACGGCGCCCTGCTCGACCTGGTCGCCGCGGAACTGGCCGGCATCCCGGACCTCGACCTCACCGCCGAGCTGATCACGCACCGCTTCACGCCCGGCAGCAAGGAAGTGCTGCTCGGCTGGTACCCGCGCACCAAACTGGACCTGAATGAGGAGACCCGCACCCGCAAACACGGCAGATACGGAGCGGTGAAGTACGTCTACCCGCCCGACCTGATGGCCTCTCTGCGCGCCTGGTTCACGACCTCGCTGGCGTCACGGTTGCCGGACTGCCGCATCCTCTACTGGACCTGATCGCCCAGCGCCTGCACGCAGGCGGCCAGGTCCTGGGTGAACCGTCGCCGCGCGGCGTCATCCAGGTGCCCGGTCATCTTCTGCTCGACGCCGGCCACGATCCCGCTCGCCCGGGTCAGCAGCTCCCGCCCGGCCGCCGTCAGCTCGGTGGGCAGCGCCCGCCCGTGCTCCGCCGAGGTCGCCCGGGCGAGCAGCCCGCGCTCCTCCAGCCCCAGCAGCAGCGCATGCATCGACTGCCGCGTCACGAACGCGCCCCGCGCCAGCTCCGCCGCGGACATCCCGGGCCGCTGGCCGAGCAGTTCGAGGCACGAGTACTGCGACACCGACAGCCCCAGCGGCCGCAGCCCGGCCTCCATGGCCGTGCGCAGGGCCGTGGCGGCCTGCTTCATCGCGTAGCCCACCGAGAGGCCGAGATCACCCACGCCTTGCGTCATGTCAGCATCCTGACATACGCTCGTACATGTCAGGCACCTGACATACTCTTTCTTGGGGGTCCCATGAACGTGTCCTTCGTTTCCCTGCAGGTCCGCGACCTCGACGCCGCGGCGGCCTTCTACGAGAGCCGGCTGGGCCTGCGCCGCGCCCCGGCCAGCCCGCCCGGCGCGGTCGTCTTCGCCACCGGCCCGGTCTCGTTCGCGGTGCGCACGCCGCTGCCGGGCGTCGACCTCGACGCCGTGACTCCGCACCCGGGCGCGGGGGTGGCGCTGTGGCTCGCCGCCGACGACGCCCAGGCTTTGCACGACACTCTCGCCGCCGCGGGCGTGCCGATCGTGGCCGCGCCGGTGGACAGCCCGTTCGGGCGCACCTTCACCCTCAGCGACCCCGACGGCTACGCCATCACCATCCACACCCAGAAGTAGCCGAGCCCGTCTCGACGAGCGCCTTGAGCCGGGGCAGGGTCTTTTCGATGCCCCCGGCGTCGCGGCGGCCCTGCAGCCGTTGCCGACGGGGCCACTGGCGATGATGTCGGTAGCTGACCCACTTCATGGGGAACCTCCTCCCGGGCGGGCGGTCACCGGTTCACCGTCCGGGCGAACCGGCGGAGTTCCTCCGCGAACAACCGGGGCTGTTCCAGGGCGGCGTGGTGGCCACCGGCGGCGATGTCGTCGTTGAAGTAGCGCAGGTCGCGGTAGGCGCGTTCGGCCCAGACGCGGGGAGTGCGGGTCAGTTCCCGCGGGAAGACGCTGACGCCCACGGGCAGGTCCAGCTCGGTGAGCCCGGCAGGCCGCTGGGCATACTCCCAGTACAGGCGCGCGGACGAGGCGGCGGTGCCGGTCAGCCAGTACAGCGAGATGTGGTCGAGGACCTCGTCGGTGTGCTCAGCACGTTCAGGTCGGCCCATGCGAGGAACTTCTCGAAGATCCAGGCGGCCTGCCCCACCGGGGAGTCGGTCAAGGCGTACCTCTGCTCAACGCCTACTGGCGCATCGACCCCCGCCCCGACGGCCGCCCAGCGCCCGACGGCCCGCTGGTCGAGGCGCTGGAGGACAAGCACGAACTCATCGCCGCAGGCCGGGCCGTGGCCATCGGCCCGCCCCTCGACCCGTCGACCGGCCTGCACCCGGGCCTGACCACCGTCCCCCTGCACGGCGTCGACCCGACCCGGGTCGTCCTCGCCACCCGCGCCGGCGACCGCAACCGGCTCGTCACCGGCTTCCGCACGATCGCCCTCGCCGGCGTGGCGTAGTCCTACGA
>CAKUMG010000084.1 GCA_934667465.1 uncultured Actinoplanes sp.
CTGCTCGGCCCGCTGGCCGGCGAGCCCGGCGGCGCGCAGCGGCTGGACGTCGACCGGATCGTGCGAGCGGGGGACATGAAGCGACGCACCCGTACGCTCGCCACGTCCGCGCTCGCCACGGTGGCCACGGTCGCGATCGTCAGCGGCGGCGCGGCGGCCGTCCGCGACGCCAGTGCCCCGGCCGGCATCGGGGCCGCCGGCTACGGATCCCCGGCGCCGAGCGGGTCCCCGTGGCCGGACCCCGCCCCGAGCACGAGCGGCGGCGTCGGCGCGCCCGGCTGGCCGTACCCGGACCTGCCGTCCGTCACCGTCGGCGCGGACTGCACGATGGCTCCCCTGCGCGGACCGGCCGGCCTGGCGCGGGCCGTCGACCACACCGGCGAGTACGTGCTCGAGGAGCAGCGCACCGGCACGCAGGCCACCGCCGTCGTCTGGAAGGACGGCGCGAAGGTGGCCGAGGTCGCGCTGCCCGTCTCGGACCGCACCGAGTACTGGATCAACGCCGGGGGCGAGTTCGCGGTGACCGTCGCCGACAAGCAGAAGAACGGTTTCCCGTACGCGTATGTCGACGGCAAGCTGACCAAGCTCAAGGGCGGCGGCGGCCTGGTCAGCGGGATCACCGACGACGGGCGGGTGGCCGGGTCCCTCAAGTCGGGTGCCGCGGTCGTGTGGAAGACCGCCGGCGCCGAGCCCACCCGGCTCGCGGTTCCGGACGGGGCCGAGTACGCGCAGGTTCACGGCATCGACCAGG
The DNA here is from genome assembly GCA_934667465.1 of uncultured Actinoplanes sp. Classification (GTDB taxonomy): domain Bacteria; phylum Actinomycetota; class Actinomycetes; order Mycobacteriales; family Micromonosporaceae; genus Actinoplanes. The sequence goes on from CAKUMG010000084.1 coordinate 752, forward strand.
ACGGCACGGTGGCCGGCTACGGCAACAGCGACGCCGACACCCGCGCGGTGTTCTGGCTGCCCGGCGGGGGCACCCGCGAGGTGCCGGTGGCCGACGGGCAGACGTCGCCGTACATGGTCGGGTTCGCGGGCGGCTGGGTCGCCGGCGCGGACAGCCGCAACGGTTACCGCTACAACGTCCGGACCGACACCTACGAGAAGCTGCCCGCCCTGGGCATCCGCCCGGTGGCGGTGGGCACCGACGGCACCGTGGTCAGCGGCGACGGCAACCCCACGGAGACGTTCCACGCCATCGCCGGCGGGTCGGCCCGCAAGCTGGCGTCGAACTCGACCGCGACGTCGTACAACATCCTCGGCGTCAGCGACGACGGCCGGACCGTGACCGGCAACCAGTACGACCGTGGCGCGGAGGACCCCGCGGACGGTGCCGGCGGCCGCACGGTCACCTGGACCTGCGGCTGATCAGAGCCTGAAGGGCGTCCCCGGGCCTGGGGACGCCCTTCCCGGCTACCGAACTCCGGCTACCGGAACGCCCGCTGGTTCATGCGCCCCGACATTTCCGGCGCGGCGGGGGAGTCGGCGGGCGGGCCGGGGGTAAGAGGGGGCCATGAGTGACGTCAACCCCGAGCAGTACGCCGAGTACACCACCCAGGACGGCCCCGGATCGGACGACGCGGACGCGATGAACGAGGTGCCGCTGCCGCTGGAGGACGCCCGCTCCGAGAGCGACCCGCGGACCGGCGCCGAGCGCAAACCGGAGATCGACCGCGCGCAGGGCGCCCACTGACGGCTACCCGGCCGGCGCCCACCCGGCTACCCGGCGCCTATCCGGCTGCGCCGACGCGCGCCCGCCCGGTGGCGGCGGTGCGGACCCGCGCCCGTGCGGCCGGCGTCCAGGATCCGCCGGGGTGGAGCATCGTCTCCTCCTCGTGGTCCCCGGACGGGCGGGCCGTCGCCCGTGCCGCCGGGTGGGGGCGGCCGACCAGGTCGAGGCGCAGCGGGATGCGTACGGGCATCGGCACCATCCCGATCGCGATGACCCGGGGCGGCGCGGCGGGCGAGGACGGGCGGCTCGTCAGCACCAGCCCGGCCAGGATCGTCGCGCAGGCCGCCCACTCGAGCCCGCCGAGGTGCTCGCCGAGCAGCGTGGTGCTGAGCAGCGCCGCCGCCAGGGGCTCGCCGAGGCTCAGCGTCCCGGCCACTGTGGTGCTGACCGTGCGCAGCCCGCGGGCGTAGAGCGCGTACGCGGCTCCGGTGGTGGCCAGTCCCAGCCACAGGATCACCCCGACGACCCCGGCGTCGGCCAGCCCGCCGACGTCGGTGACCATCATGGGCGCCAGCAGCAGGCCGCCGACGAGCATGCTCGCGCCCGTGCCGGCGTACACGGGGATGCCCGTCTCACCCAGCCTCTTGGCCGCGGCGGTGTAGACCGCGAACAGCGCGCCCGCCGCGACGCCGCAGGCCAGCCCGGCGGGATCGACGCGCGGCCCGGCGCCCGGGAGCAGCAGCAGGCACGAGCCGGCCACCGCCAGCGCCGAGCCGATCAGCCAGCTCCGGCCGGGCCGCACCCTGTCCTGCCACAGGCCGGTCAGCCCGCAGAACAGCGGCACCGTCGCGACGCCGACCACCGTGCCCATCGCCGCGCCGGTCAGCGACACCGCGCTGAGAAAACTGACCTGGTACGCCGCGCCGACCGCCCCGGCCAGCACGACCGCCACCAGCACCCGGCGCTCCCGCAGCCGCCGCAGCCCCGCCGGATCGCCCAGGGCCAGCGCGCACAGCGCCACCCCGCCGACCACGTGCCGCCAGCCGGCCAGCGCGGCCGGGTCGATGTGGTCCGCCGACAACACCTGGGCGGGGCCGATGGTGCCCCACAGCAGCGCGGCGCCGAGCACGAGGAAGGCGCCCCGGGAAGAGTGATCAATTCGCACCGGGGCAATCTGGCAGTCCGCTGCGGACCCCGGAACCCTTCGATCGCCCTCCTGGCACGAACCGGGGATCAAGGCGGTAGCCTGCGCGGATGCGAGGCAAGAAAATGCTGGTCGCGGGCGTTGCCGCACTGATCGCCGTCAGCACGGCGGTCGGGGTGCAGTTCCGCGCGACGGCGCAGGAGACCGGGTTCACATCGGCGGACGTCGGGTTCGCGGAGGGCAGCGCCACGGCCGGGCTGACCGCGCGGCTGGCGGCGATGGACGCGTACGCGGGGGATCGCAAGCCCATTCTGCGGCTGGACCTCGACTGGCAGGGCGTCCAGCCCGACCCGGCCGTCGCGCCGGACTTCGGCAAGCTCGACCCGATCGTCGACGCCGCGAACGAGCGGGGCATGCGGGTGCTGCTGATCCTGGCCTACTCGGCGCGCTGGGCCAACGGCGGCAAGGACATCACCTGGCTCCCCTCCGACGACGCCGCGTGGGGGCGGATCGTCGAGGCCACCGTCACGCACTTCGGCGACAAGGTCAGCGCGTACGAGGTGTGGAACGAACCCAACATGACCAAGTTCGCGCAGTACGGGGACAACTCCGTGCCGGCGCGGCGGCTGCGCTACTGGCAGCTGACCAGGATCGCGTACGACCGGGTGCACGACCGTTGCCCGGAGTGCACGGTGCTGGCCGGCGCGTCGGCGGTCGGCGACGCGATCAGCGAGAAGCGCAACGACAACGAGTCCGCGCAGTGGCTCGACTGGGCCTACGCGAACGGCTACGGCTCCTCGTTCGACGCGGTCACCCACCACCCGTACCCGGCCTGGAACTCCGGCCGCAGCCCGTCGCGCGCCGAGTGCGCCACCCGCTGGTGGGCCATGTTCGGCCCGGCCGACGAGAAGTGCGGCGAGCTGGCCGCGGTCCGCGCGGTCATGGTGAAGCACGGCGACCCGGACAAGAAGATCTGGGGCACCGAGTTCGGCTACCCGACCGAGGGTTCCGGCATCACCCCGCAGACCCTCACCCAGATCCGCGACCACCTCGAGGAGGGCATCCGGAACTGGCGCGCCCTCGACTACACCGGCCCGCTGTTCCTGTACTCGTTCCAGGACAGCCCCGGCTGCGCCCCGGCGAGCGACCCGGAGTGCCACTTCGGCCTGACGACCACGGCCGGCACCCCGAAACAGCCGGTCTACGACGACGTCCGCCGGGCACTGACCGACACGTGGCAGCGCACCCTGGCCCCCGGCAGGTCCCTGCACCGCCAGTCGGCCCTGCGCTCCGCCGACGGCCGGTTCCAGCTGTGGCTGCAGGGCGACGGCAACCTGGTGCTCTACATGGGCAGCACGGTCCTGTGGAAGGTCACCGGGCTCAAGGGCGTCACCCTGACCAACCGCACGGACGGCAACCTGGTGCTGCTCAACGCCGCGGGCACCGTCGTGTGGAGCTCGAAGACCGCGGGCAGGGGCCAGTCCGACCTCAACCTGCAGAACGACGGCAACCTGGTGCTCTATCCCCGCAGCACGCCGCTCAAGGCGTCCTGGTCCTCCGGCACCTGGGGGCATGCGGTCAAGAGCTGACTGCCACCGTACGCACGGAGGGCTCGGGGGTCGCGCCAGGTCCACCGGCCCGCTGGCGCGCGATCGCCGAGCCCTCCGTCGCCGTTCACGCCCACGCCCGGCCGCTGTCTACGCCCACGCCCGCTGCGGAACGCCCGGCGGCCGGGAGTGGGGTATCGCCACGCCGCCGAATGGACATATTTTTCCCTCGACAAGCGGTTCTACACCAACTTTGTGATTGGCGTGCCGGAACTGCCCTTTCCTCACTCGGAGAGCTTGTTCAGGGTCTGCCCGGGAACTTTTCAGAAACTTGTTGACCTTGGCCGTTACTTCGCCTTCGGCAAAGACGTTCTCTAAGTGATCTACCGATTCCCGAACTCAAGGAATCGGCGATTTCGACAAGGAGATGGGCATGAACCTGGTTACCCGCACGCTGGTGACGGCCGGGCTGGCGCTGACCGCCGGCGCGGCATTCGGGGCGAGCCCCGCCACGGCCGCACCGGCCGCTTCCGGCGCCACGGCGGCGTCGGCGCAGACCACCGCCACGCAGGCGCAGGCGCCGCGCCGTGACCGGATCGTCGGTTACTACCGCTCCCGCCAGGCCTGCGAGTTCGTCGGCCGGGTCGGCGAGCGCCGCGACCGCTGGGACGACTACAACTGCTTCCGCGTCCGGAACGGCTCGTTCCGTACCGTGTGGGCGCTGCGCGTCGAGTGGGACCGCAACGGCAACGGCCACGGCCACGGCAACGGCAATGGTCACGGCCACGGCAACGGCAATGGTCACGGCCACGGCAACGGCAATGGTCACGGCCACGGCCACGGCAACGGTCACGGCCACGGCAACGGAAACGGCAACGGAAACGGCCCGCGTCGCTGAGCCGAGTCCGGCATCATGGCGCATTCCCGGTGCGGTTGCAGTGCTGAACCCCGTACCGGAATGAGCCTTGCAGTATGAAGTGAAAAGGCCGGGGACCGCGTCGGAGGCGCGGTCCCCGGTCGTATTTCCGCGCCTTTTCGTTCCGGGGTCGAGGCGGCCTGTTCGTGCTCGACGACCTGCGCGCGGGACCCGGCGCGATCGGCGCTGCGTCGCACGTCCTGCGTCGCACGTCCTGCGTCCTGCGTCACAAAAGGGATTGCGCGGGAAGGGCGGGGGTACCGGGTGCTGCGCAACTCCGCACCCGCCGGCCGGACCGCCTCCCGGCCGGGGTATTACCCCCGGAAGGTGGCGTTCATGCATCGCGACGATCTGCTGGCCGGTGTCCGCGTCCGTGCCCGTCTGCACGGGCCCAACGAAGCGCGCCGCGTCATCCGTGCCGTCGTCGAAACCCTGGGGACGCTCGTCCCCGGGCCGATCCGTGGCCTGGCCGGTCAGCTGCCCGCCGACCTCGGCATTACGCTGCCGGAGGGCGCCTCGTGGAGCACCGAGGGCCGTGCCTGCCGCCGGTTCCTGCGCGACGTCGCGGCCCGGCTGCTCGTCGACGAGGCCGAGGCCGCGTTCCTGAGCCGGGTGACCCTCGGCGAGCTCAACGCCTACTGCCGCGGGGTGACCCCGGCCCGGCTCGCCGCGATGGTCCCGGCCGACCTGCGGCCGCTGCTGCGCGCGCAGCCCGAGGAGCCGGCACCGCGTTACCAGCGCGTGCTGCAGCGGACCGTCCCGGCGGCGGTCACCCTGCGGCTCGAGCCGACCCCGGCCCGGCCGGCCGTGGTCACCGCCGGCGCTGCCTGACCCTCCGCCGCCCGTCCCGGAAGCCGCCGGCTGTCGTCAGCCGACGGCTTTCCTCTCGGTCCGGCTGCTGTCGTCGTAGGCGGGGTAGCCCAGTTGCTCGGCCAGATTGCCGGTCGCGCGGACGAACGCCTCGTGGATGTCGTCGTCGAAGTGGTTCCGCCAGTCGCCGGGCTCACCCTTGCGGTAGTGCGACGTCGACCCGGTCCGCTGCCGCACGTCCATCCGCGCGAAGCTGTAGCGCCCCAGCAGCGTGTCGAGCTCGCGTGCCGGCAGGACGATCCCGCAGTGCCGCATGAGCCCGTCGAGCTCCTCGCGCTGCCGCTCGCCGGTGAGGTCCTCGTAGCGGAACAGCCGGACGGCCTCGTCGGCGGGCGCGTCCGCCCAGGACCGCATCGCCTTGAACCGGCCCTTCGCGGCGAGATCGTCGACCAGCCACAGCAGCCCGTCCTTCTTCGACCGGTCCCGCAACGCCTGCCGCACCGCCGGGATGTCGCCCATCGGCGTGTGCGAGTCGCGTGTGGAGAAGTAGCTCGACACCACCAGATCCCGCGGGTCGCGCAGCACATAGAACGCGCGGTAGCGCTCGGGCTTCGGGATCGCCGCGAACCGCTGGTGCGAGAAGAAGAGCGACAGCGCGATCCGCTCCGGCGGGCACACCCGCGGGTGCCTCCACCGGTAGTAGCGGGGATCGTAGGTCGTCAGCCCCGAGAAGCGGTAGACGATCGGGTCGCTGAAGACCGCCTTGATCCACTGACTCGCGGTCTTGCGCACCGCGCAGTGGTAGATGTTCTCGTACCCGCACCGCGCCGCCACCGGGACGGTGAGCCGCAGCCGCGCGTTGTGCGCCCCCTGCATCGTCCGTCGCACCAGGACACGAAGATCGTCGGGACTGTTCTGCTTGGCGAACCTGACGGCGCTGTTGAGCATCGATCCGATCCTGGGGATATTCCGGCAGCAGGACACGTTTCATCGCGCGCCGGAATGTGACCCCGGCGCCGTTATTGATCGCTTGAAACCTAATGCGGCGAGCGCACTGAGCTGCGCAGACGCGCCCGCGCTGTCACGCGTACGGGGACTTTACCACCGCAACGGTGAACTTTTCGCCCCCGATTCCTGAATGATTTCTGTGAATGCCCTGATAAGGCTTGAGGGCACATGCACCTATTAATTCCTCCGTACGCGCCACAGCCGCGCTGACGCCGCCGTCGCGACCGCCGCGGCCTGGTCACGCACGTCGCGGAATCAGGCGCGCCGTCAGCCGGCGAGGCCGCGGCGGTGGAGTTCGGCGCGGAGGTCCGCCGCCGAGGTGCGCAGGCCCGCGAGCGGCATGGAGACGCGTACGTGGTCGCCCTTGCGCTTGAGCAGCGGCCGCCGCCCCTCACGGTCGCGGCGCACGATCCGCGACTCGTCGGCGACGGCCACCAGGACGTCGAGCCTGCCGAGCGGCCAGAACCACCGGACCCGGGCACCCGCCACGATCTCGTACGGCACCAGGAGCACGTCGCGTCGCTCGGCCGCCAGCTCGATCCCCTCGGCGCCGAACGACAGCTCGGGCGGCTGAGCACGGGTGATCATCCAGGACATCGCCGGGAAGATGATCACGTAGGCCACGGCGAAGGCGGGGGCTATGACCGTCTGCAGCACGAGGGAAGCGGTGAGCCACCCGAGGCTGATGGCGGCACAAGCGATCGCGGCCGTCGCCAGGATGTAGCGCCGCGACGACCACCCGTACACCACATCGCCCGCGCTCATGGATCGATCATGGCAGAACCGGTCAGGGGGTGACGCGCCAGTCGAGGACGTCGATGCGGCTGCCGCCGTAGCGGGGCGAGAAGACACTGAGGACGCCGGACGTGGCCAGGCGGGGGTGGTCGATGAGCGGGTCCGAGTAGTAGACCGGCTCGGAGGTGTAGCGGATCGTCCAGTCGGTCCAGCCGGAGGCCCGGGAGGCGGTCTGGACGTGCAGCTTGCGGGTGGTGGAGTCGCCGCTGGCCACGTACAGGTTGTCGGACTGGCCGACGGCGATGTCGCCGCGGGAGGAGCGTTCGAGGAACGGGGTGTAGGTCTGGCGCCACACCTTCGAGGCCTTGTCGCGGCGGTAGTGGACCAGGACGGCGCTGTCGCGGGCGGCGGTGAAGTTGCTGTTGTCCGGTGCGCCGGCGGGCAGGTGCGAGGCGAGGACGTGCACGTTGCCGGCCTTGTCGACGACCTGGGACTCCTGGTTGATCAGGCCGCGGTTCTGGCCGATGCCCCAGACCCGCAGGCCCGCGCTGCTGGCGACGAGGGGGTTGGAGCCGGCGGTGGCGATCACCGTGCCGGCGTTGTCGCGCCACAAGCGGCCCTTGTCGCGGCTGTAGGCGTAGAACAGGTCGTGGTTCGTACTGGCGTCGGGGGTCTCGCGGACGGTCCAGGTGACATGCAGCAGGCCGGTGCTGTCGTATTCGATGCCGAAGAGGTACGGGTTGTTGCCCGCGGTGGTGCCGTCGAGGAACCGGCCGACGTGGGTCCAGGCCCCCGCCGCGTACTCGAGGAGGGTCTCGTCTCCCGCCCCGCTCAGTCCGGTGCGGATGGCCAGCTGCAGGGTGCCGTCCGGCGCGCCGATGAACTGGGGGTAGGTGACCTGGGGGAGCGTGGTGCCGCCGAGCGTGGTGGCGACCGCGCCGAAGCTCGCGGCGGACCAGGTGGACGACGTCAGCAGCCCGGGCGCCGAGCGGCGGTAGCGCAGCTGGCTGGAGTGCATGTCGAACGCGAGGTGCAGGGTGCCGTCCTGCGCCGCGATGCCGATGCTGATGGTGTTGTGCGAGTCCGTCGACGTGGTGCGGTAGTCGGTGAGCCGCACGTTCTGCCACGCGCCGCCGGACGTGCTGCGCCGTGAGACGTTGACGTAGCCGTCCTGGTCCCAGAAGGCGGCGTACTGCCGGCCGGCGTGGGTGACGATGCCGTCCTGCTGGAACGACTCGCCGTTCATGTAGCCGGTGTAGGTCAGCGCGGTCCGGCCGTTCGTGGTCAGCGTCGTGACGGTCGCCGTGCCGATGCCGGGCGCCGCGCCCGTGACCAGCACGCCCGCTATCGCCAGCCCGGCCGCCACGAAGCGCTTCATGCCGCCACCTTTCATAGACGCCGAACTATCTTAGCTGGTGGCGCGTCGCGTACCGCCATAATGGACTTTTGCCTCTTTGGAAAAAAGTTCGGACCGTTTCATCGAAAGATATGGACGTGGGGGCGGAAGTAACTCAGGATGTTCACAGTCCTGAATCGAGCCGGTAACTCGGGAGCGTGGATGAAGCGTCTGGTCGTGGCCGCCTTACTAGTTGGAACATTCACTGCGGCACCGGCGTACGCCGCCGAGCTGCCGCCGCAGGAGCCGGGGGTCACCCTCCGGACGTTCGACATCGGCCTGCCGATGAGCCGGGTGTGTGAGCTCAAGCCGGGACAGACGCCCAACGTGGACAAGCTGATGCCGACGGTGGACTGGTCCGGGAACCAGTTCGGCCTGGAGGACAACTTCGTCACCCACGCGCTGGCCAACCTGACCGCCCCCGCCGACGGGTCCTACACCTTCCGGCTCACGAGCGACGACGGCTCGAAGCTGTACCTCGATGACAACCTTGTCGTCGACCACGACGGGCTGCACGGCGCCGAGCCGAAGGACGGCACCGTCAACCTGACCGCCGGTGTGCACGCGCTGCGCATCGAGCACTTCGAGGCCGGCGGCGGCCAGGAACTCCGGCTCTCCTGGCGGCCGCCGGGTGCCGGCGAGTTCACCACCGTGCCGACCAGCGCGCTCAGCACCGACGCCGGCGTGGTCCGGGTGACCGCGCCCGGGCGCAAGGAGTGCACCGCCGGCACCGACAGCCCCGGCGACGGGCTGCCGCTGAACGCCGTGCACCCCGGCTACGACCTCACGAACCTGCGGCCGGACGGCTTCGAGCCGCAGGTCAGCGGCATCGCGTGGCGGCCGGACGGCAAGATGGTGATCAGCACCTGGGGCGGCTCGGACACCCTCAAGGGCGAGGTCTACCTGGTCGAGAACGTGACCGGCAAGACCGGCCCGGGCAGCGTGAAGTACCGCAAGATCGCCGAAGGGCTCAAGGAGCCGATGGGCATCGCGGTCGTCGACAACATGGTCTACGTGTCGCAGAAGCACGAGCTGACCGAGCTGCGGGACACGAACGGCGACCAGGTGCTCGACGCCCGGCGTACGGTCGCGGTCTGGCCCTTCGGCGGCAACTTCCACGAGTTCGCGTTCGGCCTGCTCTACAAGAACGGCAACTTCCACCTCAACCTGTCGGTCTCGATCAACCTGGGCGGGGCGACCACCGACCCGCAGCCGGTCGGCGGCCGCGGCACGCACATCGTCGTCAACCGCAAGTCCGGCAAGGTGACCACCGTCGCCGGCGGCCTGCGCACCCCGAACGGCATCGGCTGGGGCACCAACGACGACATCTACGTCACCGACAACCAGGGTGGCTGGCTCCCCTCCTCGAAGCTGCTGAAGATCGAGAAGGACGCGTTCTACAACCACTACACCAACCCGGACGGCCCGTTCGACGCCAAGCCGGTCACCCGGCCGGTGCTGTGGCTGCCGCAGAACCAGATCGCCAACTCGCCGAGCACGCCGGTGCTGCTCAAGACCGGCCCCTACAAGGGCCAGATGCTGATCGGTGACGTCACGTACGGCGGCCTGCAGCGCGCCTACCTCGAGAAGGTCAACGGTCAGGAGCAGGGCGCCGTCTTCCGGCACACCCAGGGCCTCGAGGCCGGCGTCAACCGCGTGTCGATCGGCCCGGACGGCGCGCTCTACGTCGGCGGGCTCGGCGCCGACGGCAACTGGGGCCAGGAGGGCAAGCTCCGCCACGGCCTGCAGAAGCTGACCCCGAACACCAAGAGCGTCTTCGACATGAAGACCATGAAGGCCACGTCCACCGGCTTCACCATCGAGTACACCAAGCCGCTGTCGGACGATACTGTCGCCAAGCTTCCGACGGCCTACCAGGTCGAGCAGTGGCGCTACGTGCCCACCGAGCAGTACGGCGGGCCCGAGGTGGACCAGGAGACGCTCAAGGTCACCGGCGCCAAGGTGTCCGGCGACCGCAAGACGGTCACGCTGACCGTGCCCGGCCTGCGCCGGGACCGCGTGGTGCACCTGCGCTCGCCGCGGCCGTTCGCGGCGAGCGACGGCGAGACGCTGTGGAGCACCGAGGCGTGGTACACGCTCAACGAGATCCCCGGCGCCAAGGCGCAGCAGCAGGTCTACTACGAGGCCGAGGAGGGCTACCGCGACGGCGGCGCCAGCGTCGCCACCGACCACCGCGGCTTCGGCGGCGTCGGGTTCGTGGCCGGCATGGGCAAGCTCAACGCCGCCGCCACGTCGCACGTGACCGTCGACAAGGCCGGCACCTACGACGTCGGCCTGCGCTACTCGAACGGCCCCGACCCGTTCAGCGGCACCAAGACGATCAGCGTCCACGTCAACGACCGCAAGATCAAGCAGGTCTCGCTGCCCTCCACGGTCACCTGGGAGGAATGGGCGACCGTCACCGAGAAGCTGCCGCTGAACAAGGGTCTCAACAAGGTCCAGTGGCGGGTCGACGCCACCGACACCGGCCACGTCAACCTCGACCTGTTCAGCGTCCGGCTGCCGGCGAAGCGCATCACGCTCTTCGACGGCAAGGGGCTCGACAACTGGCTGCACACCGACGGCCGCCGGGCGCAGTGGCCCGCTGTCGACGGCGGAGCCACCGAGGTCTGCTGCGGCGACATCCGCACCAAGGACGCGTACGGGGACTACAAGCTCCACGTCGAGTTCAAGGTCCCGCTGCTCCCGGCGGAGGTCACCGGCCAGGACCGCGGCAACAGCGGCGTCTACCAGCAGGAACGCTACGAGGTGCAGATCCTCGACTCGTACGGCGACACGACGCTCGCCAACAACGAGGCGGGAGCCATCTACACCGTCAAGGCGCCGGACGCGAACATGGCCAAGGCGCCCGAGCAGTGGCAGACCTACGACATCACGTTCCGGGCGGCCCGCTACGACGCGGCCGGCAAGAAGACCGAGAACGCCCGCCTGACCCTGATCTGGAACGGCCGCAAGGTTCACGACAACGTCGAGATCCCGAACGGCACGGGTGGCAACATCCCGGAGGGGCCGGCCACCGGCGCCATCCGCCTGCAGGACCACGGCAACAAGGTCCAGTACCGCAACATCTGGATCGAACCCACCGCCTGACGTTTTTCCGGCGCTGATGCCCCGTCCTGCTTCCAGGGGCGGGGCATCAGCATGCTCACGGCGGTGCATGGTCCGGCCATTTATTCAGTACGCGTTCCCGCGCGCGATTGTCGTGCTGCCGCACGGCGGGGGTCGCTGCCGCGCGGGCGGGCTTTGCG
>CAKUMG010000085.1 GCA_934667465.1 uncultured Actinoplanes sp.
GGCGGCGACGACAACGGCGGCTCGTCGTCGGGCGGCGAGTCCGCTCCCGCCGCCTCCAAGCTGGTCGTGATCATCACCCCGTCGCCGGACAACGTCTTCTTCAAGGCCGAGCAGGACGCCGCGGCGGCCCAGGCCAAGAAGCTCGGCTACGAGACGCTGGTGCTCAGCCACGACGACGACCCGACCAAGCAGAGCCAGCAGATCGACACCGCGATCTCCCGCAAGGCCGCCGCGATCATCCTGGACAACGCCGGCGCAGACGCCTCGGTCACCGCCATCCAGCGGGCCAAAGACGGCGGGATCCCGACGTTCCTGATCGACCGGGAGATCAACAGAACCGGTGTGGCGGTCGCCCAGATCGTCGCCAACAACGCGCAGGGCGCCGGCCTCGGCGGACAGGAGTTCGCCAAGCTGTTGGACGGCAAGGGCGAGTACGCCGAACTCACCGGCAAGGAGACCGACACCAACGCCGGCGTGCGCTCGCAGGGCTTCCACGGCATTCTCGACCAATATCCCGACCTGAAGATGGTCGCCCAGCAGACCGCGAACTGGGATCAGGCCGAGGCGCTGCAGAAGACCCAGACGATCCTGCAGGCTCACCCTGGCATCAAGGGAATCATCGCCGGCAACGACACGATGGCGCTGGGCGCGTACGCCGCCGTCCAGGCCGCTGAGAAGGACATCGTCGTGGTCGGCTTCGACGGCAGCCCGGACGTGGTCGACTCGATCCTCTCCGACGGCATCGAGGCCACCGTGCTGCAGCCGGCGAGCAAGATCGCCGAGATGGCCGTGACTCAGGCCGACGAGTACATCAAGACCGGCAAGGCGAGCCAGCCCGAGAAGCAGTCGATCGACTGCGTGCTGGTCAACGCGGACAACGCGAAGTCGGTCACGAACTTCGCCGTCACCGGCTCCTGACCTTCCCGCGAAGCATCGGATCACCACCGCAAGAGAGGACTCCCATGCTGGTCGCCGACCCCACGGCCGCCGCCGCCTGGCATCGATTCCGGCAGGACTTCGCCGAGGCCGCACCGCAGCGGTGCCGCGAGATGCTGAGGCAGCGCGCCAACCAATCCCGCACCATCGACCTCCAGATGATCGGTCGAGCCGGTCTGGGGCACGTGGGCGGCGACATGTCCGTCCTCGACATCCTGACCACCCTGTTCTTCGCCGTCCTGCGGGTCGACCCGGAGAAGCCGGAGTGGGCCGACCGCGACCGGTTCGTGCTGAGCAAGGGCCACACGGCCGGCGCCCTGTATGTGACGCTGGCCGCGGCGGGGTTCTTCCCGGCCACCGAACTCGACACGTTCGCCGGGCCGCACTCGGCCCTCAACGGTCACCCCAACCGGGTCAAGGTGCCCGGCGTGGAGACCAACACCGGCCCGCTCGGTCACGGCCTGCCGGTTGCCGTCGGTATGGCCGTGGCCGCCCGGCTCGCCTCGTCCTCCCGCCACGTCTACGTGGTGCTCGGCGACGGCGAGCTGCAGGAGGGCAGCAACTGGGAGGCCGCGATGACGGCCGGGCACCGCAGCCTGTCCAACCTCACCGCGGTCGTCGACCGCAACCGCCTGCAGCAGGGCGCCCGCACCGAGGACACCAACGGACTGGACCCGCTCGACGCCAAGTGGAAGGCGTTCGGGTGGGACGTGGCCGAGGTCGACGGGCACGATCACCTGGCCCTGCTGGAGGTCTTCACCGCCGAGCGCGCTGAACGCCCGTTGTGCGTCATCGCCAACACGATCAAGGGGAGAGGCGTTTCCTTCATGGAGGACCGCGTGGAGTGGCATCACAAGGTGCCGACGGCCGAGCAGATCGGCCTGGCCGCGGCGGAGCTGGCCCGATGAGCGCGCCGGTGCAGGACCTTTTCGACTGCCGCGTCGCCTTCGCGGAGGAGCTCATCGCCCTGGCCCGCGACGACGAGCGGATCGTGGCGGTCTGCAACGACTCGGTGGGGTCCAGCAACCTCGCCGGGTTCCAGCAGGAATTCCCCGACCGGCTCATCAACGTCGGTATCGCCGAGCAGGACATGGTCGGGGTCGGTGCCGGTCTCGCACTCAGCGGCTACATCCCGTTCGTCTGCGGCGCTTCGCCGTTCCTGACCGGGCGCGCTTTGGAACAGATCAAGGCGGACGTCGCGTACAGCCAGTCACCCGTGGTGCTGTGTGGCATGAGCCCCGGCATGGCGTACGGGGAACTCGGCCCGACCCACCACTCGATCGAAGACCTGTCGTGGGTGCGGGCGATCGCCGGGCTCGGCATCATCGTGCCGGCCGATCCGGCCGAGACAAGAGCGGCCGTACGCTGGGCCGCGGCCGCCGCCACACCGGTCTTCTTGCGGATCGGGCGGTTCAAGGTGCCCGCGGTTACCGACTCGTTCGAGTTCGGGACGGCCGCGCTGCTGCGCGACGGCACCGACGTGACGGTGGTGGCGACCGGAACGATGGTCTCCCGTGCCCTGGCCGCGGCCGAGGAAGCCGCGGCGCAAGGAGTGTCGGTGCAGGTGCTGAACATGTCGACGATCGCGCCGCTGGACGAGCAGGCGATCCGGCGGGCTATGCACGAGACCCGTGCGATCGTCACGGCCGAGGAGGCCACCACCACCGGCGGGCTCGGCGCCGCGGTAGCCGCCGTGGTGGTCACCGCGCCGGCACCGGTGCCGATGCGCATGCTCGGCGTGCCCCGCGAGTTCGCGCCCACCGGCACCACAGCCTTCCTGCTCGAACACTTCGGGCTCACCGCGGGCGACATCCGCCAGGCGGCCGTCGAACTGGCCCGGGTCGATGCCTGAAGGGCTCGTCCTCGCCATCGACCAGGGCACGTCGTCGACGAAGTGCCTCCTGGTCTCCCCGGGCGGCAAGGTCGTGGCGAGCGGATCGGCGCCGGTGCCGATCCGCTACCCGCGGCCGGGCTGGGTCGAGCAGGACGCGATCGAGATCCTCGACAGCGTCCTGGCCGGCGCCGCCTCCTGTCTGCGCGACGTGCCCAGGGAAAGCGTCACCGCGGTCGGCCTCAGCAGCCAGCGCGAGTCGGCGCTGATCTGGGACCGGCGCACCGGTAAGCCCCTCGGGCCGGTGCTGGGCTGGCAGGATCAGCGGGCGGTGAGTGTCTGCGATGAACTGCGTGGTGACGAAGGCCAGATCCGCGCGATCAGTGGACTCCCGCTCGACCCGATGTTCAGTGCGGCGAAGCTGCGGTGGCTGCTCGACGGCAACCCCGGCGCGCTGGTCGGCACGGTCGACTCCTGGCTCCTGTACGCCTTGACAGGCAGCCACCAGATCGAGGTCGGCAACGCATCGCGCACCCAGTTGCTGGACGTGCGCTCCGGCGAATGGAGTGCCGAACTGCTCGACCTGTTCGGGATCCCGTCCGATGTGCTGCCGGTGATCACACCGTCGCACGGGGAACTGGGCCGCATCGGGGAGCGTGGAGGAGTGCTCGCGGGGCTTCCGATCACCGCGGTCCTCGGTGACTCGCACGCTGCTCTCTTCGCTCACGGCGACGCCGCCGACGGAGGTGTGAAAGTCACCTACGGGACCGGCTCGTCGGTCATGCGCCTCGGCGTACCCGCCTCCGACAGCGTCTGTCTCACGATCGCGTGGGACCGCCAGCTCGCGGCCGAGGGCAACATCCGATCCTCCGGCGCCACCATCGCGTGGCTCGCCTCGTTCCTCTCCGTGACACCCGAGCGCATCGGGCAGATGGCCGCGACGGCCTCCAGCGACGGTGTCGTCCTCGTTCCGGGGTTCGGCGGGCTGGCCGCACCCTGGTGGGACGACACCGCGGTCGGCCTGATCAGCGGCCTCACCCTGAGCACCCGCCCGTCGCAACTCGCCCGGGCCGCTGTCGAATCCATAGCTCACCAGGTGGGCGACGTCGTCGAGGCCATGGGCGGTGCCGCCCGCGTCCTTGCCGACGGCGGCGCCGCCGGCAACGACGTCCTCATGCAGATCCAGGCCGACGTGCTCGGCGTTCCCGTCAAGCGCGCCCGCACCGTCTCCCTCTCCGCCCTCGGCGCCGCCTACCTCGCCGGCGGCCTCACCCCGACGGTCACCTACGACGAGTTCACACCCTCCGCAGACGCCTCGGAGGCTCGTTCCGCCTGGCGCGACACCGTCCGCCGCGCCCTGTCCACCAAGGAGTCCCGATGACCGAGTATCCCCGTTTCGGCGCCGGCCTGTGGCACTTCGCCACCTACGTCGACCGGTACGCCGTCGACGGCTACGCCGAGCCGCGCACCACCCTCGACGCGATCGAGCTGGCCGGACAGGTCGAGGACCTGTCCGTGGTC
The DNA here is from genome assembly GCA_934667465.1 of uncultured Actinoplanes sp. Classification (GTDB taxonomy): domain Bacteria; phylum Actinomycetota; class Actinomycetes; order Mycobacteriales; family Micromonosporaceae; genus Actinoplanes. The sequence continues at coordinate 4,289 of CAKUMG010000085.1, forward strand.
GACCTCAACTACCCGTTCACCCCTGGCGTCGGCCTGTCCGAGGTCAAGGACGCCCTGGCCGCGCAGAACCTCACCGCTATCGGCATCACGCCGGAGATCTACCTGCGCCGGTTCAGCCGCGGCTCGTTCACCAATCCGGACCCCGGCGTACGCAAGGCTGCTCTTGATCTGATGCATGAGGCCGCCGGGATCGTGCGCGACATCGGCGCCGACTACGTGAAGATCTGGCCTGGCCAGGACGGCTGGGACTACCCGTTCCAGGTCGACCACCGCGCCCTGTGGAAACTCGCGGTCGACGGCATGCGCGAACTGGCCGGCGCGCACCCCGACCTGAAGTTCGCCATCGAGTACAAGCCGCGCGAACCACGGGTCAAGATGACCTGGGACTCGGCCGCCCGCACGCTGCTCGGCATCGAGCAGATCGGCCTGGACAACGTCGGCATCCTGCTCGACTTCGGCCACAGCCTCTACGGCGGCGAGTCACCCGCCGACGCCGCCCAGCTGATCATCGACCACGGCCGGCTCTACGGCATGGACGTCAACGACAACCTGCGCGGCTGGGACGACGACCTGGTCGTCGGCACCGTGCACCTCACCGAGATCTTCGAGTTCTTCCACACCCTGCGCAAGAACCACTGGGACGGGGTCTGGCAGCTCGACCAGTTCCCGTTCCGCGAGGACGGCGTGGACGCGGCTCGCACCGCGATCGGCACCCTCAAGCGCATCCACCGCGCCCTCGATCGCCTCGACGCCGCCGCGCTGGCCGAGGCCCAGGAACGCCAGGACGCCATGGCCGCCCAGCGCCTGGTCCAAAATGCCCTTTTCGGCGAGATGGAAGGGTAGCTGCCAGGCTGCGCTGCACCATGGAACGCCATTCGATGCGCTCCGCACCCGCACTCTGGCAGGAAGCGCACGCGCACGCGGCCGAGCTGGGCCTGGAGCGGCCCGGCGGCCCGGATCACCGCGGATCACGTCTTCCTCGCCCGGGCCGGGGTGCCGAGCGTGCTGCTGATCGACGTTGCCTACCCCTACCGTCATGCGACCGGCGACACGGCTGAGCGGTGCGACCCCGGCTCCCCTGACGCGGTCGGCGGCGCGCTCGAGCGTTTGATCCATGCCGAGGTGAACGCGGACGTTGCGGTCAGGGTGGGGAGCGGTGAGCCGGAAGGCGCTCGCCTACGCGTGCTGAGCGAGGTGGCGCGGCGGCGCCCGCCGCGTCGCCGATGCGGTGCACGCCGGGTTGTGGCTCGGGCTGCTCAGCGGTGACGCACGCGAGGCGATGACCCGGCTGCCGACCTCGAGCTGGCAACTGGTCGCCGAATCGGCGGCGCTGCTCGCCGCCGCTCAGCGGGTGCTGCCCGCAGGGCGACTGCAAGACCTGCACGCCGGCGCGGCCGAGCGTGGGCAGGACCTGGTTCGCGAAGGGCAGCGGCAGGGCGTCTTCCGGACCGACCTGCCCCTGGCCTAGCTGGTCAACGCGATGCACTACCTGCTGAACGGCACGGTGGAAGAGGTCCGCGCCGGTCGCCTCGAGCCGGCGCAGGCTTCCGGGGCCGTCACCGCCTCTGTCCTGGCCGTCTTGGCCGTGCCGCCGGCGGACAGCGCCGCGCTGTGACCTGCGGGCTTCCAGAAGAAACCGTAGTCCGCTTTGATACCCCTGGGGGGTAGGGGTAGGGTGGGGTGAGTCCGCACCGCTCTCGACCTGCGAGGTGATCATGCGTACGCCGATCCGCCTGGGTGCTTACACGCTCGGCCTGGCCGCCGTCTTCGCGGCGTCGCTCGGGCTGGGTCATGTGGCCGGCCCCGAAACCGCCGCCCCGGCAGCGCACAGCGCAGCCGGCGGCCACCAGGACGCCGCACCACACGAGCAAGCAGCCGGTTCCGTCGCCGCGGTGCCCGCCGGGCTGCAGGTGGCCCAGGACGGCTACCGGCTCGAGCCGATCTCGACCACCTTGTCGACCGCCGCGCCGCAGCCCCTCCAGTTCCGGGTCCTCGGCCCCGACGGTGTGCCGGTCACCCGATACACCACCAGCCACGACAAGGACCTGCACCTGATCGTCGTACGCCGGGACCTGTCCGGCTTCCAGCACCTGCACCCGCAGCTGGCCGCCGACGGCACCTGGTCGGCACCGCTGGCCGTGCCGGCTCCCGGGCAGTACCGGGTCTTCGCCGACTTCCAGCCCGCCGGTCGCGCCGAGGGCCTGACCCTGGGCGCGGATGTGCCGGCACCCGGCGACTATCAGCCCCGGCCCCTGCCCGCGCAGGGCCGGACCGCCACGGTGGACGGATACACCGTCACCCTCGCCGGTGACCTGTTGCCCGCGAGCTCGTCGAAGCTGACCCTGTCGGTGTCGCGAGACGGCGCCCCGGTCACCGATCTGCAGCCCTACCTCGGCGCCTACGGTCACCTGGTGGCCTTGCGTGACGGTGACCTGGCCTACCTGCACGTGCACCCCGACGGTGCCCCCGGCGACGGCCGGACACCGTCGGGCCCGCAGGTCACCTTCCACGCCGAGGTCCCGTCGGCCGGCTCCTACCGGTTGTACCTGGACTTCCAGCACGACGGCGTCGTACGTACCGCCGAGTTCACCGCGATCGCCGGCGCGGCCACCGCCCCTGCCACGCCGGCCGCGGAAGCTACGCCCAGCGCCGCGGCGTCGTCGCCGGACGGGCACGACGAGCCCGGCCACACCCACGGATAGGAGACGCTCATGGCCCCGCTGAAGTCGCTACCCGTGGCCGTACCGCCGATCGAGCTGAAGATCGGCGGCATGACCTGCGCCTCGTGCGCCTCCCGGATCGAGAAGAAGCTCAACCGGATGGACGGCGTGACCGCGACCGTCAACTACGCCACCGAGAAGGCCACCGTCAGCATCGACGGCGACGTCACCGCCGAGCAGCTCATCGCGACGGTCGAGAAGACCGGCTACACCGCCGAAGTGCCCACCCCCGAACCGCCGGCCGACCGGCCGGCCGACGAGCTGGCGGCGCTGCGCCTGCGGCTGTGGGTGTCGATCGCCCTCAGCGTTCCCGTGATCGTGCTGGCGATGGTGCCGGCCTGGCAGTTCACCTCCTGGCAGTGGCTGTCCCTGACGCTGGCCGCACCGGTCGTCGTCTACGGCGGCTGGCCGTTCCACCGGGCGGCCGTCACGAACCTGCGCCACGGCGCCGCCACCATGGACACCCTCGTGTCGATGGGTACGCTCGCCGCGTTCGGCTGGTCGCTGTGGGCACTGTTCTTCGGCACCGCCGGCGAGCCAGGCATGACCCACCCGTTCAGCTTCGCCATCGGCCGCAGCGACGGCGCCGGCAACATCTACCTCGAAGCGGCCGCCGGGGTCACCATGTTCCTGCTGGCCGGCCGCTACTTCGAGGCCCGGTCCAAGCGCCGCGCCGGGGACGCGCTACGCGCCCTGCTGCAGCTGGGCGCGAAAGACGTGACCGTGCTGCGCGACGGTGGTGAGCAACGGATCCCGGTCGGTGAGCTGCGTGTGGACGACCGGTTCGTGGTGCGCCCCGGGGAGAAGATCGCCACCGACGGAGTGGTCGAGGACGGTGCGTCGGCGGTGGACCAGAGCATGATCACCGGTGAGTCCGTGCCGGTGGAGGTCGGCGCCGGTGATGCCGTGGTGGGCGCGACGGTCAACGCCGGGGGCCGGCTGATCGTGCGCGCCACCCGGGTCGGCGCCGACACCCAGCTGGCGCAGATGGCCAAGCTGGTCGAACAGGCCCAGACCGGTAAGGCCTCGGTGCAGCGGCTCGCCGACCGGATCTCGGGCGTTTTCGTGCCGATCGTCATCGGCCTGGCCGTCGCGACGCTGGGTTTCTGGGTAGGTGCCGACGCGGGCTGGTCGGCGGCGTTCACCGCCGCGGTGGCTGTACTGATCATCGCGTGCCCGTGCGCGCTCGGGCTGGCCACGCCGACCGCGCTGCTGGTCGGCACCGGCCGGGGCGCGCAGCTCGGCATCCTGATCAAGAGCGCGGAGGTGCTGGAGCAGACCCGCCGGGTGGACACGATCGTGCTGGACAAGACCGGCACGGTCACCGAGGGGCGGATGACGCTGGCCGCGACCGTACCCGCGCCGGGTCAGGACGGTGAAGAGCTGCGGCGGTTCGCGGCCGCGGTCGAGTCCGCGTCCGAGCACCCGATCGCGGCCGCCATCGCCGCCGGCCAGACCGGGCAGGGCAGGCTTGCCAGGGTCGAACGCTTCGCCAACGTCGAAGGGCGCGGCGTCACCGGCCACGTCGAGGGCCACGATGTGGTGGTCGGCCGGGTCCAGCTGCTGCGCGAGCTCGGCGTGACCGTCAGCGCCGAGGTGCAGCAGGCTGTCGCCGACGTGCAGGCGGCCGGGCGCACCGCGATCGTCGCCGGCTGGGACGGTGCGGCCCGCGGTGTGCTGGCGGTCGCCGACGCGGTCAAGACCTCCAGCCGCGACGCAGTCACCGAGCTGCGCCGCCTGGGTCTGACCCCGGTGTTGCTGACCGGCGACAACGAGACCGTTGCCCGGGCGGTGGCCGACGAGGTCGGCATCGACGAGGTGATCGCCGAGGTGCTGCCCGCCGACAAGGTCGACGTGGTCAAGCGGCTGCAGGCCGACGGCAAGGTCGTCGCCATGGTCGGTGACGGTGTCAACGACGCCGCCGCGCTCGCCCAGGCCGACCTGGGTCTGGCCATGGGCACCGGCACCGACGTCGCGATCGAGGCGTCGGACCTGACACTGGTCCGTGACGACCTGATGGCCGCCGTCGACGCGATCCGGTTGTCGCGTCGCACGCTGCGGATCATCAAGAGCAACCTGTTCTGGGCGTTCGCCTACAACGTCGCGGCCCTGCCGCTGGCCGCCGCCGGCATGCTCAACCCGATGATCGCCGGCGCCGCGATGGCGTTGTCGTCGGTGTTCGTCGTGGCCAACAGCCTGCGGCTGCGCCGTTTCACCGCCGTGCGTTAGCGCTGCGCCGTTTCGTCGACCGGCCGGGCCGGTGTGGTGGTCGTGTGGGCGGCGACGCCCGGATGTTGATTGTCCGGCGTCGCCGCGGCGACGCCGGACAACTACAGGAACTGGCCGAGCCGATCCACGGTCGTTCCGACGCGTTCGACGACGTGCGGGAGGATTTCCGCGGCGTGGGTACGACGGAACAGGCCACCGGCCGCCCTGGTCGATGCGGGATGGATCTCGCGAACCGCTGGTGAAGGCCGCGATGTGTCACATCCCCGGGCGGCCCGAGGCGCTGACGCCCGTACGGCATCTGACGTGCGACCGCCGGCAGCAGATCGGGGCGCGCACTCGTGGACAGATGCCGGCGGGCCGCGCCCGCATAGGCCCGGCCCGCCGCGTCTACCCGTTCAGGGCTGCTCGGGTGTCAGCTTCACGCGGCGCAGCAGCTGCGCGTTGAGCGCCACCACCACCGTGGAGGCCGACATCAGTACCGCCCCGACCGCCGGGCTCAGCGTGACGCCCGCCCAGGCGAGCACGCCGGCAGCGAGGGGGATGGCCACGATGTTGTGTCCGGCGGCCCAGGCCAGATTCTGGACCATCTTGCGGTACGAGGCCCGCGACAGCCGGATGACGCCGGTGACGCCGCGTGGGGTCGGAGGAGGCCAGCGCGACCCCGGCGGACTCGATGGCCACATCCGTGCGGGCGCCGATCGCGATGCCGACATCGGCGCGGGCCAGGGCGGGTGCGTCGCTGACGCCGTCACCGACCATCGCCACGGTCAGCCCGCGCTGCTGCAACTGAGCGACGGTGGATTCCTCATCGACTCGTCGAGCTCGGCTGCCCCGTCGACGATGCGTCCGTCGGCCGGCACCCGGGCGCCGGAGCGCACCAGGACGGTGTCACCGCCGCGCAGATCGCTCACCGTAACTGTCTGCACGGCACCGTCGGCGCCGACGCGGTCGGCGTCGTCGGGGCAGCAGCGCGGCCAGCGCCGACAGAGCGCCCTGAGCTTGGCCGATGGCTTTCATCTCCTGCCAGTGGCCCAGCAGCATGATGGTCACCAGCGCGGCCAGTTCCCACCAGAAGTCCAGGCCGAACCAGCCGATGCTGGTGGCCAGCGACGCCGCGTACGCGACGGTGATGGCCATCGCGATCAGCAGCATCATGCCCGGCGCCCGGTCGCGGACCTCGTCGGCGGCGCCGCCCAGGAACGGCCACCCGCCGTAGCAGAACACGATCGTGCCGAACACCGGGCCGACCAGCGACATGCCGGGAAAGTCCAGCCGGTAGCCGAACCAGTCCATCACCATGTGGCTGGTCACCACGATCGGAACGGTCAGGGCCAGGCTGAGCCAGAACTTACGCCGGAAGATCTCCGGGTCGTGCCCGGCATGCTTGTCATCTCCGGCGTGACCGTGGGAGCCATGTGCCCGGCCGTCGTCACGATGGGTGCCGGTGGGTCGTTCGGGCAGGGGCGATGTGGTGTGCGTGTCGGACAGCGGTGCCGCGCCGGAGGCGTCCGGGCGGGGATGGTCGTGTCGCATCTTCACCTTCTCACCGCACGGTATACCCGGTAGGGGTATACCGTGCGGGGAGGCGGTGTTGATCGCCGCTTTCCCGGGTCAGCCCCGCTTGAGCAGGCGCCCGACTGCTGCCATCATCTCGCCGGCCATCTCATCGGCGCGGCCCTCGGCGGCTCCCTCGTGCATGCAGTGGCGCGCGTGCCCGTCCAGCAGGCCTAGGGCGACCTTGTCGAGGGCGGCCTGGATCGCGGAGATCTGCGTCAGGATGTCGATGCAGTAGCGATCCTCGTCGACCATGCGCTCGATGCCGCGCACCTGGCCCTCGACGCGGCGCAGCCGCGACTGCAACTGTTCTTTGGAGGCGGTGTAGCCGCGGACCGGGGTCGTCATGGGTCCATTCTACAACCCCCCGGGGGTATGAAACCGGAGCGGAACACTGGTGGGAGGCCGGCCAGTTAGGGTGTCCAGGAACTCACCTGGCCCTTGCGGCAGCGGGATGTCCAGGTGCGGCGCTGTCGTGGGTGTGGGCGTGGCTGCCCTCCTGGGTCAGGATTGCCAAGATCTCTACCGGACGTTGGCCGTGAGCGCCGATGGAGTGCGGGATCATGGTCGAGAACTCGGCCGCACTGCCTTGCTCGACCAGGATCAGACGCTCGCCCAGGCGCAGCTCAGCGGTGCCGGTGAGAACGGTGAACCAGTCGCGGCCCGGGTGCACGCCGGCGTCCTCGACGGGTGATGCCGGGGCGGTGATCCGCATCTTTGCCACGGTGAGCTGGTTCGGGGTGCGTTCGCGGGCGAGGGTCCAGATGGTCATGCCGGGGCGTTGCCCCTGCTGTGGGCGGATGACCACGTCCTCGTCGTTGGTCGACTCGATCAGCTGGTCGAGGGTGATGTCGAGGGTCAAGCGAGTGATCATCGCCGATGACCCCGACGACGACGAAGGCGACGACGGCTCGCTGTTCGGTGACGGCGGCGCCCCGCTGGCCCGGTCGTGACCCCGCACGCGGAGATGCGGGCGCAGATCTCCCGGGCCGCGGGCCTGATGCGCCCGGCGCTGAGCCTGCCGGTGACCAGCCTGGACGCGTGCACGGTGACCGTCGTCCGTCTCCTGCGGGTGTCGTCGACGCCGACGGCCGCCGTCTACATTGCGTGGGACTCCAGGGGCAACTGCCGGTTCGTCGGCAGCGTGTGTCGGCGGCGGGCTATCGCGCCGGTCCGTGATCGGGTGCGCGAACATCTGCGCCGGCCCGAGCGGCGGGCCGGCTGGTACGCGATGACGGTGCTACCGGTGACGGCAGCGACCTCGATCGAGATGGTCTGCCGGTGCGAGGGCTGGGTGGG
>CAKUMG010000086.1 GCA_934667465.1 uncultured Actinoplanes sp.
GTCTTCGATTTCCCCCGGCCCGTACACCCCTTTCCCATAGATGACGCCGCGTTCAACGGACCCCTCAAGACATCGTGCCAGCCCGCGAAAGCATTCAAGCGTACAGTCCATGACGGTAGCGCTGTCTTCGGCGGCCGTCATGAGATAGTAAAACTCCTTGTTTTTGATGGTCAGCCATCGCGCGACGGTACGATCGATGAGGGCCTTCATTTGCGCGTCGATGGAATAGAAATAGACGGGGCTGGCCATCACAATCACATCGGCGGTGTTCATGCTGTCAAGAATACCGGCCATGTCGTCCCTGATGGCGCAGACGCCGCCGCTGCCGCCCCACATCGCACCCCAGGCGGCGGAAGCGGCCGCTGCGCCCACCACTGCCATGCCGACCCTCGGCGGCAACGGCGCTGCCGCGCCCACGACTGCCATGCCGACCCTCGGCGGGGCCTCGGGCGCGCGCGGCAACGCGTTCACGGACGCCGGACAGACCCGCCCGCTGGAGCAGCTCCGCCGCCCGGCGCAGGATCTGCCCTCCCGGCAGCCCGGCCAGCAGGATCCGTCCGCCCAGCAGGGGCTCCCGTCCCGGCAGCCGGGGCAGTCGGACCTGCCCACGCGGCAGCCCGCGCAGGAGTCCCGGCCCGCCTCGCAGCCGCAGGCCGAGCAGGGCGGCTCCGGCAGCGGGTTGCCCCGCCGCCAGGTCACGCCGCCGTCGGAGCGTCCCTCCTCGATGGCCGCCGCCGCGCAGGCGCTGGCCGCCAAGGGTGAGGCCGGTGCCACCGCGCCGCGGCCCGGTGACGACGACGCGCTCCAGGTGCCGCCGACCGCCGCGGACCCGGCCGTCACGTCGCGGCTGACGCTGCCCGGCCCGACCACGCAGACCGCCGCGCCCCGCATCGCGCAGACCGGCTTCGGCACCGTGGGCGGGTTCGGCCAGTCCGCCGCCATCGCGCCGCCGGTCGTTCCGGGCACGAACGACCCCGCGGCCACGTCGGTCCTGCACACCACGCCCGGCTTCGGCCAGCCCACCTTCGGCCAGCCCTCTTTCGGCCAGCCCTCTTTCGGGCAGCCCGACCCGGGCCAGTCCGGTGCGGGCCAGCCCACCTTCGGCCAGTCCGGTGCGGGCCAGTTCGGCGGCGGGCAGCCCGGCGCGGGTCAGTCCGGGGCCGAGCAGCCCGGCGCGGGCGCGGCGCAGGCGGACGACGGCTTCGTGCCGGCCAACGACGTCGAGCGCGACCTCCACCAGGCCACTCTCGAGCACAGCACCGACTCCTTCCTGTCCACGCTGCTGCTCGCCACGGTCCTCGTGCCGGTGGCGGACAACTCGCGCCCCGGCAGCGCCCCCGGCGAGGCCGGGTTCGCGTTCCGGACCGAGGAGATCGAGGGCGAGCACTTCCTGGTCGTCTTCACCAGCCGGGAGCGGCTGACCGACCACTACGGCGAGCCGGCCCGCACGGCCGGCGTGCGCTTCGTCGAGCTGATCCGCAACTGGCCCGACCCGGCCTGGTCGTTCGCGGTCAACCCGGGTTCTCCGGTCGGCGCCAAGTACCCCGGGCCGCAGGTCATCGCGCTGGCCAACTGGGCCACCGAGGCGGGGCTGGGGCTGGACCACGACGACCTGCCCGCCGACAGCGCCGCCCTGCCGCGGGAGCCCGAGGACGGCGAGGCGCGGCCCACCACGATGCAGAAGACGGTGCCGCAGGAACAGGTCGACTTCTACCTCGAGCGGGGCTACGACCGGGTCGCCGGCTTCGTGCACCGCGCCGCCGAGGTCGAACACCTGCGGACGCCGGGCGAGCTGTTCGCGGCCCTGGGTCTGGTGCACGACGGGTCGCCGTACCAGGCCGACGCCAAGGAGGCCTTCCTGCTCCGCTGGCCGGCGCACCGGCCGAGCCTCTACCGCATCCCGTACGGCGGGCAGAACGAGCAGGCCCTGCGCGCGATGGACGGCTGGGTCATCGAGCGGGCGCCGTTCCGGGGCAACGGGTTCGCACCCGGCGAGGGCCGGGACGTGATCGCGGAGTTCAAGGTGGACAGCGTTAGGCTGCCGCACAACGCTCAGCTGTGGCGGATCGACGCCGACGGCGCCGAGCGGGTGCTGGCGATCTTCGACTGTGACACCCCGGGGTGGCGCAAGGTGGGGGAGCAGGATGCGTGACGGATACGTCGTGACCTGGCGCGGTCGCGAGTACGACGCGGCGCCCGACGGCGAGAACGTGCGGATCTACGCCCCGGAGCCCGGCGACGGCTTCGACGAGGTCCGGCCCGGCCGCTATGTCCGGGTGCTGCGCGAGGGCGAGTTCAACGACCTGACCTACGTGCGGACGACCTGCACGTGGCGGGGCCAGCCGTTCATCGTGCTCGCCGAGGCGGACACCTGGCTGCGCGTGGAATATACGGGCGGCCGGGCGCCGGTCGCGAGCGCGCTCGGTCTCGAGGAGTTCGACTTCGGGGTCTACCAGGGCTGGGCGCCCGCCGCCGAGGTCACCGAGCTCTACGAGCACCGCGTCTGACACCGCCGCGGGCCGGGCTCGCGGCGGGCGGTGGCATTCGCGCGCGGTCTGCGGGCAGGGCTCGGCGGGCGGTGGCATTCGCGCGCGGGTCGCGGGCAGGGCTCGGCAGACGGTGGAACCGCGCACGCGAGAGCGTACCCAAGCGCGGTTTGTCAGCTTTTGATCCAGCGCAGGATCTCGCCGGTGACAACGTCGGGCGCCTCCTGGTGGAGGAAGTGGCCGGCGTCGTCGATCAGGCGCCACTCGTACGGCGCGATGACGTAACGACCGGAGCCCTGCGCGGTGCGGGGCAGCGTCGCCGTGTCGAGCGCCCCGTGCATCTGCAGCGTCGGCGTGGTGATCGGCTGCTGCATCAGCTTGACGAAGCGGTAGCCCTGCAGGCGGAGGGCCGAGCGGAAGACCCAGCGGTACGCCTCCAGCGCGCAGAACGCCGCCTGCGGGATCTGGATCGCCTCGCGGCAGCGGGCGACGTAGTCAGCGAACTCGTCGGTCCCGCGCCAGGCCGGGCCCGCCCACCGTTCGAACATCTCGCCGACCGCCGCGGCGTCGTCCTTGGTCAGGATGTGCTCGTAGCGGGGGACCTGGAACTTGAGGATCGGGGAGGACGCGGCGAGCTGCCCGCGGGGGTCCGCGAAGAGCGCCGCCCGCAGCCGCAGCGGATGGGCCGAGCCGAGGACGACGAGCCGGCTCACCATCTTGGGGTGGAACGCCGCGGCGGCCCAGCCGATCATGCCGCCCGCGCCGGAGCCGACGATCATGGCGGACCGCTCGCCGAGGGCCCGGATGAGCCCGGTGACGTCGGCCGCCATGGTGTAGCCGTCGTAGCCGCGGGGCGGCTTGTCGCTGGCGCCGTAACCGCGCAGGTCGATCGCGACGGCCCGGAAGCCGGCGTCGGCGATCCGGGGCAGCACGTCGTGCCACGACCACCAGAACTCGGGGAAGCCGTGCAGCAGCAGCACGAGCGGGCCGGTGCCGGCCTCGACCACGTGGAAGCGGCTGCCGTTGGCGCCGACGAACCGGTGGGTCCAGGGGCCTTCCGTGAGCACGCACGCCTCGTCCACCGGGGAACTCATGCGAAACAGCGTACGGGTACGCGGCACCTCCCCGGGCACGACGGTTACGAGACGTGCTCGACGGCCTCCATGCGGACCGGTTCGCCCTCGCCGCAGTAGATGCGCAGCCGTGACGGGCTGATCTTGACCCGGACGTGGTCGCCCTTCTCCAGGGCGGTGCCCGCGTCGGAGTAGAGGGCGTACGGCTTGCCGTCGAAGTCGAGCAGGCCGTAGCAGGGGCCGGAGCCACCCTGGACGATCTGCCCCTCCACCCAGCCGGGGCTGCGCATGACGTCCGTGGGGGTCTTCGGCGCGCCGCTGGGCTTGCCGGCGCCGGGCGGCAGGCCCGTCGACACGGAGTTGTGCGGCGATGGCGAGGTGCCCGGGGCCGCGGAGTTGTGTGGCGAGGGAGAGGTGCCCGGGGCCGCGGAGTCCGGCGAGGGCGAGGGGGACGCGCACGCCGTCGCCGCCACGAGGAACAGGGCGCTTGCTGTGGCCGTACCGATGAATCGTCTCACGCCGATGAGACCGCGAGCGGACCGCGCAGGTTCCCCGCATCGGCGGGAAAAGGGCGAACGCCCGGGGGCCGAGGCCCCCGGGCGTCCGGGAAATCAGGTGGAGCTGCGGATCAGGAGAACGCAACCTTGAGCGAGGTGCCGTTCTGCTCGAGCACCTGGATCTTGACGCCGACCGCGGGCAGCTTGACGCCGTTCCACGGGATCTCCTCGTAGAAGTACTTCTGGGTGTCGTCGAACACCGGCTGCGCGGCCTGGCCCCGGATGTTGCTGGCCTTGCCGTTGATGTGCAGCGGGAACGAGGCCGCCTTCTTGAGGCTGAAGGGGGCGTCGTACAGCTGGATCCGCGCCCGCCACGGCAGACCCTCGAGGTTGTAGAGCGGCTCGGGGTGGGCGTCGATGATCAGGTTGCGACCGGTGCCGGGGTGCTGGTTCACGTTGTTGTCCGGGACGGAGGTGTCCCAGTACGAGATCAGCAGGCCCTCCTGGTACGAGAAGTGCTCGACCCAGTCCGGCCGGGTGGCCGGCCAGCCGAAGTTGTACGGGCCGGTCTTGAGGTACTTGTCGTACGACACGTAGCTGCGGTTGCCCGCGATGTAGAAGTTGTCGTACGCGGCGGTGGTCGAGGAGCCCACGATGCTGAAGCCCCTGGCGGTCCAGGTCGGGGTGCCCTCGGCGCCGTCGACCGAGACCGCGGTGCCGTTGACCACGACGGCCAGGTCGTCACCGAAGAAGCCACCGGCGGCCACGCCACCGTCGGTCAGGTAGCGCAGGCGGACCTGCACCTGCTGGCCGGCGTAGGCGTTCAGCGGGATGTTGATGTCCTGCCACTCGCCACCGCTGGAGCCGTCGAGCGCCGGGCGGCCGGGGCTGCCACCGTCGGTGCCGATCGGGGCGCCGTCGACCGTGCCGTCGAGCGCGGTCCAGGTGGTGCCGCCGTCGGTCGAGGCCTCGAAGTAGAGGTAGTCGTACGCCTCTTCGATCTCGTAGCGGCCCTTGAGGGTCAGCGCCGCCGTGGTGGCGCCGGTCAGGTCCACCGACTTGGTCAGCGTGTTGTTGAGGTTGTCGTCGTTGCCGGAGAACCACTGCTTGGTGCCGGCGAACGGCGCGCCGAGCTCGGTGGTGACCTGCTTGTCCGGCAGGACGACGACCGCGGCCTGGGCCTTGTCGGTGTTGTACTCCTGCGGGCCGAGGTCGAGGGTCTTCTTCTGCTTCGCGACGAGGACCTCGTAGTCGAGCCAGCCGAGCTGCAGCTTCTGCCAGGCACCGAGGTCGCCCGGGCGGGTGCCGAGCGGCTCGCCGGCGCCGGAGAGCCGGCTCTGGGCCATGAGGGTCCAGAACTCGCTGTTGTTGTTGGAGCCGCCGCTGGTGTCGTAGTCGTCCGGCAGGCCGAGGTCGTGCCCGTACTCGTGGGCGAAGACGCTCAGGCCGCCGTTCTCCGGCTGCACGGTGTAGTCGGCGATCCAGATGCCGGTGTTGCCGATCTGCTGGCCACCGTTGAGGTTGCCGGCCGGACCGGTGACGCCGACGTTGTTCAGGTAGGCGGCCCAGCGGTGCGCCCAGATGGCGTCCTCACCCTGCTGCGGGTCACCGTCGGACTGGTCGCCGCCGGCGTGGACGATCTGGAAGTGGTCGATGTAGCCGTCCGACTCGTTGAAGTCGCCGTCGTTGTCGAAGTCGTTGCGGTCCCACTGGTCGAACTCGGCGACCTCGGCCTTGATCTGCGCGTCGGTCGCGCCGGCCGCCTTGCGCTCGGCGACCCACTTGTTCACGGCGTCGGTGATCAGCGCCCACATGTTGGTGTCGGAGCACACGCCGTTGATGTTGCAGTCGCGGCCGTAGCGCGCCTCGTTGTAGGGCACCTTGACCCAGTTCGAGACCTCGCCCTCGACGCTGTAGCGCCCGGACGACTGCGCCTCGTAGTAGGTCTTGAGCGACTCGACGCCCTCGCCCTCACCGAAGTACAGCTGCTCGTAGTGCTCCTGGTTGTAGTCCGGCTGCCAGACCGTGGTGTTGTCCTTGGTCCGGTCGGGCGCGGGGATCTTGTTGTGCAGCGGACCCTCGAACGTGGTGGGTCCGGGGGTCGCCGGGTCACTGTCGACATCCGGGTACAGCGGGTGCCGCTGGTTGCCGAACTCGGCCAGGATCACGAAGATCTTGTCGGTCTGCTCGCGGCTGAGCTCGACGTACTGGTCCTCGCCGGCGGCCTTCGTGACGGCCTGGTCGGTGAAGCCCTCGCCGCGCGTCGCGCCGACCCTGGCAACGGTGCTGCCGTTCCGCTCCTGCGCCTTGATCTTGCCGGACAGGACGCCCTGCAGGGCCTCCTCGCGCAGTTCACGGCGCTTGTCCTCGACCGGGTTGGGCAGGTCGTCCTTCTTCGGGGCCTTGCTGGCCGCCGGGACGGGCTCCACAGGGGGTGCCGCCTGCGCCACGGTCGGGAGGGCGATCCCGACGCTGGTCACCATGGCGGCGCCGAGTAGTCCCACGACTACTTTGCGCACTACGTACCTCCGTCAACGTGCCCGGGCGCTGGGGGTGCAGCGGCCGGCGTGCGGTGGTCCCGTGTTCGGGGCCTAGGTGAACGTATGCAAAAAAATGGATGCGTGGAAGTGCCCGGAACGAATTAACAGAGATCTTTACATGGACGTCCACGGTGGCCGGTCGGCTCCACCCAGAACGTCGGTGACATGCCAGAATGGACGGTAAAGACCGAAAAGAAGGGCGGCGGGGGCCGAAGCCCACCGCCGCCGCCTCGTCACGGGAAGTCAGTCCTCGGACTTGGTCGTCTTCATGCCCGAGGAGATGAGGTCCATGACCGTCGAGTCCTGCAACGTGGTCACGTCGCCCAGCGAGCGGCGCTCGGCGACGTCGCGCAGCAGCCGCCGCATGATCTTGCCCGAGCGGGTCTTCGGGAGCTCGGGTACGAGCATGATCTGCCGCGGCTTCGCGATCGGGCCGAGCTTCTTGGCCACGTGGGCCCGTAGGTCCTGGATGAGTTGCTCGCCCGCGTCACCCTCGGTGTCCACATTGCCGCGCGGGATGGTGAACGCGACGATCGCCTGACCCGTCGTCGGGTCGGTGGCGCCGACCACCGCCGCCTCGGCCACCGCCGGGTGCGACACCAGGGCCGACTCGACCTCGGTGGTCGAGATGTTGTGACCGGAGACGAGCATGACGTCGTCCACCCGGCCGAGCAGCCAGAGCGCGCCGTCCTCGTCCTTCTTGGCACCGTCGCCGGCGAAGTAGATCCACTCGTCGCCGACGCCCGCGCCCTTGCCGAACCGCGACCAGTAGGTGTCGAGGAACCGCTGGTCGTCGCCCCAGATCGTGCGCAGCATCGACGGCCACGGCTCGCGCAGCACCAGGTAGCCGCCGCCGCCGTTGGGCACCGACGTGGCCTCGTCGTCGATCACGTCGGCGGAGATGCCGGGCAGCGCCGTCATGGCCGAGCCGGGCTTGGTGCTGGTGACGCCGGGCAACGGCGAGATTATGATCGCGCCGGTCTCGGTCTGCCACCACGTGTCCACCACGGGGCAGAGGTCGTGGCCCACGTTGGCGCGGTACCACATCCAGGCCTCGGGGTTGATCGGCTCGCCCACGCTGCCGAGCAGGCGCAGCGACGACAGGTCGTACTTCGCCGGGATGTCGTCGCCCCACTTCATCATCGTGCGGATGAGCGTGGGCGCGGTGTAGAGGATCGTGACCTTGTACTTGTCGACGATCTCCCAGAAGCGGCCGCGGTGCGGGGTGTCCGGCGTGCCCTCGTACATGACCTGGGTGGCGCCGTTGGAGAGCGGGCCGTAGACGATGTAGGAGTGCCCGGTCACCCAGCCGATGTCGGCGGTGCACCAGTAGACGTCGGTCTCGGGCTTGTGGTCGAACACCGCGTGATAGGTGTACGACGTCTGGGTCAGGTAGCCGCCGGTGGTGTGCAGGATGCCCTTGGGCTTCCCGGTCGTCCCGGAGGTGTAGAGGATGAACAGCGGGTGCTCGGCGTCGAAAGCCTGCGGCTCGTGGGTGCCGCTCGCCCGCTCGACGGTCTCGTGCCACCAGAGGTCCTTGTCGCCCCAGGTCACCTCCTCGCCCGTGCGCCGCACGACCAGCACGTGCTCGATGCTCGGGCACTGGGCCACGGCCTCGTCCACGGTCGGCTTGAGCGCCGACGGCTTGCCGCGCCGGTAACCGCCGTCGGCGGTGATCACGAGCTTCGCGTCCGCGTCCTGGATGCGGGTGGCGAGGGCGTCGACCGAGAAGCCGCCGAAGACCACGCTGTGCAGCGCGCCGATCCGCGCGCAGGCCAGCATCGCGACCGCGGCCTCCGGGATCATCGGCAGGTAGATCGCGACCCGGTCGCCGGCGGTCACGCCGAGCTCGGTCAGCGTGTTGGCCGCCTGGCTGACGCTGGTGAGCAGGTCCGCGTACGTGATCGTGCGGGTGTCACCCGGCTCGCCCTCCCAGTGGATGGCGACCCGGTCCCCGTGGCCCGCCTCGACGTGCCGGTCCACGCAGTTGTACGCGATGTTCAGCTCGCCGCCGACGAACCACTTCGCGAACGGCGGGTTCGACCAGTCGAGCGCCTGCTCCCACTTCTTGGACCAGGCGAGCCGGTCGGCCTGGCGTTCCCAGAAGCCGGTGCGGTCCGCGCCGGCCTCGTCGTACGCCGCGGCGGTCACGTTCGCCGCCGAGGCGAGCCCGGCCGGCGGCGGGAACTGCCGCGTCTCCGAATACAGGTTCTCCAGCGACTTGCTCATGAGGGCGGCTCCTCTGCTCTTTTTCGTGCACACTAGTTCCGCCCCGGCGACGCGGCGAGGCCTGCGGGCGGGGCCGCGCCGAGCGGGGGACCGTGCGCGCCGACCGGGCATCAGCTGATCGTTGCTGCGCGAATCTTGCCACTTCCAAGCCCATTCGCGCAGCACATGTTTCGGGCTTTTTTCCGGCTACCGTAGTCGCGTGACGAACGATCCCCTGGCCCCGCTGCTCGAACTCGCCGACGTCGCCCCCGCGTTCGCCGAGGCCCGCGCGCGCGTCGATGCCGCGCTCCGGCACCGGGCGCTGCGCCGCCAGGGCGGGCCGGTGGCGGCCGAGGTGGGTCTGCGCGCCGCCGTCGCCAGCGCCGCCCTCGAGGACCACCGCTACGAACTCGACGAGGTGCGCGCCGGCACCGTCACCGACCCCGTCGTCCAGGGCTCGCTGCGGGTCTCGGAGGCCCTCGGCGGTCTCGTGGAGCTGTGGCCGCGCGCGCCGCGTCAGGTGCTCGCGCGGCTGCACATGCTCGCCGCGCGCGGCTCCGTGACCGAGGCGGCCCTGGGGCGGTTGACCTCGGGCGCCGAGCGCATCGACGCCCTGGCCGGCCTGGTCGCCGGCAACGAGCGCACCGAGCCGCTGCTGCTCGCCGCGATCGTGCACGCGGAGCTGATCACCTTGCGCCCCTTCGCGGGGCCGGCCGGGGTCGTCGCGCGCGCGGCGGCCAGGCTCACGCTCGTGTCGCGCGGCTTCGATGCGCGCGGGCTGGTCGGGGTGGAGGAGGGGCACCTGGCCCGCGAGCCCGAGTACGTGGGGTCCGCGGGGGCCTATGCGACAGGCACGCCAGACGGCGTCCGGTCCTGGCTGCGTCACTATGCGGCGGCCGTGGGCGTGGGGGCGGAAGTCATCGGCACGGTCGGTGACGAGATCCTGGCGGCCCGCACATAGCGGACGGCGCCTCGCGAGCGAGGCGCCGCCGCTGGCGCGTCCTACCGGGTTATCAAGCGTGCACCTGAGTTCGTTGTCGACAGTCCCGCCGGTCTCCCGTCGGGTCCCGCCGCAACGTGCCTGCCGAGGCTGATCGCGCGTGGGTTCCCGGTGGCCGCGCACGGAGCCCGCCAGGGCGTCCGCATGTTCTTTCTACGCTTCGTTGACCGAGATCGCCAGCAAAACCCTATGGTCAGACGCTTGCGGGAGCCCTTCTGGCCTTCCGGTGCCGTCCGTAGAGAGCCATGCCGATCGCGACTCCGACGCCCACGCCGAGCGCCGCCGCGGCGACCGGGACGGCGGGTCGCTCGCGCAGCCGGCGGCCCACCGGGATCGGGTGACGGAACTCCAGCACCGGCCACGACTGCTCCAGCGCCACCCGTCGCAGGGTCCGGTCGGGGTTGACCACGCTGGGGTGGCCGACGGCTTCCAGCAGGGGCAGATCGCTGCTCGAGTCGGAATAGGCGTAGCAGGCCGTCAGGTCGTAGCCCCGCTCGGCGGCCAGCTCGCGCACGCCCTCGACCTTGGCCGGGCCGGCGGCGTAGAACTCGACCTCGCCGCTGTAGCGCCCGTCGGTGATCCGCATCCGGGTCGCGATGATGTCGGTCACGCCGAGCAGCGCCCCGATCGGCCGGACCATCTCGTCGCCGGACGCCGACACGAGCACGACGTCGCGCCCCGCCGCCTGGTGCTCGGCGATGAGCGCGGCCGCTTCCGCATAGACATACGGATTGATCAGCTCGTCGAGGGTCTCCGCCACGATCTGCTGCACCTGCTCGACCCGCCAGCCCTTGCAGAGGGCGGCGAGATAGTCGCGGGTGCGTGCCATCGTCTGCTCGTCGGTGCCACCCAGCCGGAACATCAGCTGCGCATAGGCGGACTTCACCACGTCACGGCGGCTGATCAGGCCATCGCGATAGAACGGCCGTCCGAAGGCCAGCGCGCTGGACTTGGCGATGACGGTCTTGTCGAGGTCGAAGAACGCGGCACTGGGGCCCACGGGCCGAAAGTGTAGCCGCACCGGGCGACAGAAAACCGCCACGGTGGGTCTTGCGGGACAGGCGTCATTTCCGGTGACAGTGGGTACTCGACGGTTGCGCGCTGCTGAGGCATGCTTGTGATGCGATCGGGACTCACGTTGCCCGCGTGGCCCTTGCGGCCCCGTCGGCGGGGTTCCGCATCGCCTCGACTCAGCCGCGCGGTTCGCACGATCCGCGGTCTCCCGGTGATTGCGCCCCCCGCGGTCACCGGGCGTGATTCGGCTCGACCCCCCCCGGAGCCGAATCCGTCGACGACCCCCGTCGCCCCCGGCGGGGGTCGTCCCTACTGCAATTCATCTCGTACGCGTGACGTGCCGCAGAGTCTCGTCCGTCGGCCCGGCGGGAAGCCGCACGGCACACCCCGCACGGCGACCATCCGGCTGGTGTGGGTGGCTGGGCCCGCGGCCCGGCCGCTCAGGAGCCGGTGGCCTGGCTCAGCCCGGCGTTGCTGCCCTCCGGGGACATGCCGAAGAGCTCGGTGAGCCCGGTGACCGACAGCACCCGGCGGAAGCTGTCGCTCGGGTTCACGACCACGAAGCGGCACCCCGCCTCGACGGCAGCGCGGTAGCCCTCGATCAGCGCACCGAGCCCGGACGAGTCGACGAACGTCGCCTCGGCGAGGTCGATCCGCAACTCCTCGGGCGACCACTCGGCGACGGCGGCGCGGAGCCCGGCGGCGACGTCGTCGGCGTTGGAGAAGTCGATCTCGCCGAGCACGGTCATCAGGGCCGTGCCGTCCACGACCTCGCTCCGGATCGGGTTCTCCATACCAAACTCCATTGCTCGTCAGGGCAACAACATACCCAACGCGTGACCGATCCACTCTTCGGACAGGTGAGGGCACCGTCACTCCCGGGTTCCTAGCACATCGGGGCGCCCGGACGCCGTTTCTCCACAGCGCCGAGGTTGTCCACAGGGTGCCGATCACCGGTTGAGCCGCGGTCTCCCCGCCCGACACCGTAGGCCCCTCACGGCAACCCTTCCCCGTTCCCGCTTGGAGCCACGATGCCCGCCTCGTCCCCCGCCGCTCGCGCCCCTTGGGCCGCCTCCCTGCCGCTGATCGTGACGAGCGACCCCGACCTGCTCGACGACCTCGTCCGGGTGGCCGCGGCGGGCGGCACCGAGGCCGAGGTGGCGCCGGACCCGGCGGCCGCCCGGGCTTCGTTCGCCACGGCACCCCTGGTCGTCGTGGGTGCCGACCAGGCG
>CAKUMG010000087.1 GCA_934667465.1 uncultured Actinoplanes sp.
GTCCTGGCCGGCCTCGACGGCACCCCCGACCTGCCCGGCGAGCTCCGCCGCCGCCTCCTCGCCCGCCGCGCCGACCTGGCCCGCATGGGCATCCCCACCACCCCCGCACCCGGCCCCGCCCCGGCGTCGGGTGCGCGCAAGACCGCCGCTCCGGCGTCCGGCGCGCGTGAGACCGCCGCTCCGGCGTCCGGCGCGCGTGAGACCACCGCTCCGGCGTCCGGCGCGCGTGAGACCACCGGTGCGCACGGGATTGCCGACCCGGTCGCGGGGGACTGGCTGGCCGATCCCGATCACTGGGCGGCCCTGCGCGTACGGCTGGCCGAGGAAGTGACCCGCCACGCGCGCGAGAATCCCCTCGACCCGGGCGCGCCCCTCGAAGCGCTCCGGCACCGCCTCGGCCTGCCCGACCGGGCGCTCGTCGAGGCGCTCGTCGCACCGCCGCTGACCGTACGCGCGGGCCGGGTTTCCGCAGGGGACCCGTCGGTCCCGGCCGGGCTGGCCGCGCTCGTGGAGAAGGCGCTCACCGGCCCCTTCACGGCGCCCGAGGCGAACGAGCTGACCGCGCTCGGCCTGGGCCCGAAGCAGCTCGCCGCCGCCGTCCGGGCCGGGCTGCTGATCCAGATCGCGCCCGGCGTCGTCCTGCGCCCCGGGGCTCCCGCCGAGGCCGCCGCTGTGCTCGCCGGTCTGCCGCAACCGTTCACGCTCAGCGAGGCCCGCCGCGCCCTGGACACGACCCGCCGCGTCGCCGTCCCGCTGCTCGGCCACCTCGACGCCACCGGCGCCACCCGCCGCCTCCCCGACGACCGCCGCGAGTCCACAGCCGACGCCCCCGAGCTCGGCGACGGCCGCGGGCCCGGCGACGGCCGCGGGCCCGGCGACGGCCGCGGGCCCTGAAAGAGCCGGGGGCCCGGAAAAGAGCCGCGGGCACCAGGGGTCACGCGCGGAAGAGGCCGTCCAGGGTGAACTCGATGAGCCGCCCGGCGGCCGCGGCCCCCACCTCGTGCACCATCCCGAAGACCAGCAGGATGTCCGCGGGCGTCAGGTCCGGCCGGACCGTGCCACCCTCCAGCGCCCGCCGCACCGGCACCGCGAACACCGCCGCGAGCCGCTGCTCGAACCGGCGCCGCGTGGCCGGATCGAGCCCGTGCGCCAGCTCGGCGAGGGGCCGCATCGTGACCTGCCGGCGCAGCGCCTCGTGGACCAGGGGACGCAGCGGCGCGCCGTCGCGCGCGCACGTGGCGAGCGCGGCGAGGTGGTGGTCGATGACGGCGGCCGTGAGGGCGTACCTGTCGGGGAAGTGCCGGTAGAGCGTCGCCTGGCCGATCCCCGCCCGCCGCGCGACCTCGGCCATCAGCGCGGCGGAACCGGTGCCGCTCAGCACGGCGCCGGCGGCCTCCACGATGGCCGTCCGGTTGCGCCGCGCGTCGCGGCGGAGGGTGGCCGGGGTGCCGTAGAGCATCGGGCACGCTCCTCGGGTCGGCCACCCACGTTACCGGCCGGTAACGAGAATGTCATCATCTTCAATCCCTCGGTATCGGGGCCTACGCTGCCGCCACCTTCCACGTCAGGAGTGCATGGTGATACGCCGCCCCGCTGTCCTGCTCGCCCTGATCCTCACGCTGCTGCTGCCCCTCACCGCCGCGCCCGCGATGGCATCCGGCGCCGCTGCGCAGGCGATCCGGGTCGTCGACATCCCGGCCGGCGACGTCGTCCTCAAGGGCAACGTCGCCGAGCCCGGTACCCCCGGCCCGCACCCCGCCGTGATCATGCCGTCCAGCTGGGGCCTCAACGACCTCGAGTACCTCGCCCAGGCCCGCGCCCTCGCCACCCGCGGCTACGTCGTCGTCTCGTACACCCCGCGCGGCTGGTGGCTGTCCGGCGGCCGGATCGACACCGCCGGCCCGCGCGACCTGGCGGATCTGTCCGGCGTCATCGACTGGACACTGGCCAACACCGCCGCGGACCCGGCCCGCATCGGCGCGGCGGGCGTCTCCTACGGCGCGGGCATCAGCCTGCTGGGCGCCGGCACCGATCCCCGGATCCGGGCGGTCGGCGTGCTGAGCGGCTGGACGGATCTCGCCGATTCCCTGTACGCCGATCAGACGCGCCATCGCCAGGCCGCCGACCTGCTCGGCCTGGCGGCCAGGACCCTCGGGCGGCCCGGCCCGGAGCTCGCCGGCCGGCTCGACGACTTCGCCGCCGGCCGCGACCTGCCCGGGGTCGTCGCCTGGGCCGGGGATCGTTCCGCCGCGCGGCACGTGGCCGCCATCAACGCGAACCGCCCGGCCGTCCTGATCGCGAACGCCTGGGGCGACTCGTTCTTCCCGCCCGCGCAGCTCGGCGAGTTCTACGAGCGCCTGATCGGCCCGAAGCGCCTCGAACTGCGCCCCGGCGACCACGCGATCGCTGAGCTCACCGGCCTGCTGGGGCTCGGCAACGAGGTGTGGGCGAGCCTGTACCGCTGGTTCGACGAGCACCTCGCCGGCCGCGACACGGGCATCTCCGCCGAGCCGCCCGTGCAGATCCGGCCGCTCAACGCCCCGGCCGAGGGATACGCCTCCTGGCAAGCCCTCACCGGTACGCCGCGCCGCCACGCGCTGGGCGCCATCCGAGCCCTGGACGGTACCGGCCTGCTCGGCGGGGCGCCGGGCACCGGCTGGGCCAAGACGCTGCCCGCCGACCGGGACACCGTGGCCAACGGTGGCCTGGTCCTGCTCACCAACGGGGCCGCCGCGTTCACCGGCCGCCGTCCGTCGATCTGGCTGCCGGCCGTCAACCGCGCCCGGGCCGGGGTGTGGGCGGCGGAACGCCCGGCCACCGTCCAGCGCCTGCGCGGCGCGCCGCGGCTGCATCTCGAGCTGACGGGTACGCAGTCCCGCGGCACCCTGGTCGCCTACCTCTACGACCTCGACCGGGCCGGCACCGCGACCCTGATCACGCACGCCCCGGCGAGCTGGCTCGACGGCGGCGGCACCCGCACCCTCGACGTCGACCTGTGGCCCACCGCCTACGACCTGCCGGCCGGCCACTCGCTGACCCTGGTCGTGGACACGACCGACCCGCTCTACTACGACGAGAACGATCCCGGCCGCACGATCACCATCGCCGCCGGCTCCACCCTGGACGTCCCGCTCCGCTGACCCCCGCCCGCGCCGGTCGCCCCTGCGGCCGGCGCGGGAAAAACCGAGATCAGCTGTTCAGTGCGGCCAGCGCCGCCCGGGCCTGCCCGAGCCGGTCCGGTCCGATGGGCCGCAGCACGACGGTGTCCACGCCCGCCTTGCGCAGCTCCTCGATCCGCCCGGCGATGCCCTCCGCGGGCCCCACGATCCCGTACAGCTCGTCCGGCGTGGTCCCGAGCCACTGCGCCTGCCCCGCGAGCGTCTCCGCCACCCCCGCCGCGGACCCGTCCCCGATGTGCAGGACCGCGAACACGACGACCTCGTGCACCGGCCGGTCACCCGCCGCCCGCCCGCGATCGATCGCCGCGCGCGCCTGCTCGATGCGCTCCGGCCCGAACCCCTCGGGCAGGATCGTGCCGTCGGCGACCCGCCCGGACAGCTCGAGCGAGCGCGGCCCGATTACCCCGGTGACGAGCGCCGGGGGAGCGGCGGGCGGGAACTCCAGCCGTACGCCGTCGATCGTGACCTCGCGCCCGTGCAGCGTGACCGTGTCGCCGGCCAGCAGCCCCCGGGTCGCCTCCAGGGTCTCCCCGAGGCGCGCGAGCTTGGCGGCCGGTTCCGCGCCGACCTGCCGCATCCACTCGATGACCCCGTGCCCGAGCCCCGCCACCAGCCGCCCCGGGTGGACCCGGGCGAGCGTGGCCAGCTCCATCGCGAGCAGCGCCGGGTTGCGCAGCGGCACGGGCAGGATCCCGATCCCGACCCGGATCCGCTCGGTGGCCGCCAGCACGAGCGCCGCCGAGCTGACCGATCCGGCCCAGCCCAGATCCTCCACGAGCCACAGATCGTCCGCGCCGCCCTCCTCGGCCGCGCGCGCGAACTCGACGAGCTCCTCGGGCGGGAGCGCGTGATCGAACATGATGCCGACGCGGGGCCGTTCCGTGGTGGACATCGCCCGACGATAACCGACGATCGCCGGCCGTACGCCGGAGGCCGCGGGCGTGACGTGAGAACCTCGACGAAAGCAGTTGCCACTGGGAGGTCCCGTGTCCGGCCGGTTCGTGTACTGGATGAACGTGTCCCTCGACCTGCGAATCGAGCACGCCCCGGGCGAGGAGGGCGGCGGCACCTGGATGCGCATCGGCGAGCCGCTGCACCGCGAGTTCAACGCGCGTGCCCGCGCTCTGGCGCTGATGGTCCAGGGCCGCGCCGTCTACGAGACGATGGAAAAGTTCTGGCCCGCCGCCCGCCACGACGCGTCGATGCCGGGCTACCTCCGCGAGTACGGCGACATCTGGGCCACGATCCCGAAGATCCTCGTCTCCCGCACCCGCACCACCGCCGACCACAACACCCAGATCATCGGCGGCGACGATGCCATCGCCCAGCTCGCCACCCTGCGCGCCGAGACCGACGGCGACATCGGCGTCGGCGGCGCCACCCTCGCCACCCAGCTCCTGCACGCCGGCCTGCTCGACGAGCTGCTGCTCTTCGCCCACCCGGTCGTCCTCGGCGCGGGCCGCCCGCTGTTCGACGCCCCCACCGAACCGGTCCAGCTGGATCTGCTCGAACAGCGGGCCTTCGACGAGGGCGTCACGATGCACCGCTACGCCGTCCGCCCCGCCTGACTCTCGCGGAGGTCGACGGGGTTGCCGTGGAGGTTGCCGTCGCCGCAGGGCCAGGGACCGGAGTCGAGGTCCGCCAGGCCGGTGTCGCGGAAGCTGTGCAGTTCGTCGTGCACGCTGAAGAGGACGCGGCCCTCTCCGGCGAGCAGGATCCGGCTCAGCACGGCGCGGTCGTCGTTGCGGGCGAACAGCGTCCGGGCCCGGAGGCCGGGGTCGACGGCCGTGAGCTCACCGTCGCGCCAGAAGACCGTCGTCCCGTCGGCGTCCCTCGCGGGCCAGGTGGTGTAGTACCCGCTCAGCGGCGGCCCGTCGTCCAGCGACCCGCCGGGGTGCAGGACCCGGAAGCGCGAGCGTGACGGAAGGACGTTCTCCGCCTCGGGCCCGCTGATGACGCCGTACCGGTCGACGAGCATCATGCCGTGGCTGGGCCACGTCTGCCATGGCTGCCCGTCCGGGTCGTAGCGCGTCGTCGTGAATGCGCCGTAGCCCTGCTGCCCCACTAGGAAGGACCCGGGGCCGGCTATCGCCTTGTGCCGGTACGGGCCGGGCGGGGTGGTGGCGACGATCCGGCCGGTCGCAGTGTCGAGGATGGTGCAGACCCCGATGCCGCTGCCACCGTCGCTGATCGTGGCCAGGATCCGGGTGCCGGAGACCAGCAGCGGCTCTGAACGACCGACCTCCAGGGTCCGTGGCTGCCACGCCTGCTTCGGGCGGGTCTGCCAGCCGGTGTGGGTGCCCGCTTCGACGACGCCCGGGAAGGAGAGGTCGCCGAGCGGCACCGGCGTGGACCAGACGGTGCCGCCGGTCAGCGTGTGCCGGGCCACCCGCGGAACCAGCCCGGCCGGCACCACGGCCGGACGATCGGCGGGGAGCCAGATCGCGCAGAAGCCGTCGGGGAGCACGACGAAGGCACCGAGGTGTTCGTGCGCCTCGTGGCCGGGGACGACCGAGCGCAGGACCCGCCCGTCGCCGGGGTCCACTTCGCTCAAGGTGTGCCCGCCGGGGCCGCGGTGTGCCAGCCAGACCGTGCCCGCCGGCGTGACCCGTGGCGGTCCGGGGTGTCCCGCGAACGTGCGCTGCCAGATCACCCCGCCCGCGGGATCGAGCGCGGTCAGCGCCGTGGCGTCGAGGTCACGCCCCTGGTAGCTGGTCGCGAAGACCGGTTCGCCCGGTCCGGCGGTGGCGAGTCCCCAGACCTGTCCCGGCAGGATCACGCGATGCGGGTTCATGGGACGCGATCATGCCGGACGCGCGCAAGCCTGTGTCAGAACGCGTAGCGGATGCGCAGGTACGGCGTCCTGCGCTCGATCAGCTCGGTCAGCGCCGCCACGTAGCGGCCCTTCTCGCCGGTGCGATAGCGGACGTTGAGGGCGCCGTTCTCCGAGCGCTTGGGCTGCTGCAGCCCCGGCTGCCAGAGGACGTCCTCGGCGCGGGGGTGCCAGCCGAGGTTGACCTCGTGCAGGTCGCGGTTGTGGGTCAGGAAGATGATCTCGGCGGCGAGTTGCTGCCTGGCGGCCGGGCCGATGCCGGCGTCGAGTTCGTCGAGCAGCGCGGACCAGTCGGCCAGCCAGCCGTCGCGGACGACGACCGGGCTGAAGTTGACGTGGACCTCGTAGCCGGCGGCCACGAAGTCGTCGATGGCGGCGATGCGCTCGGCGATCGGGGAGGTGCGGATGTCGAGCAGCTTGGCGTCGCGCTGGGGCATGAGCGAGAAGCGGATCCTCGTACGGCCGTTGGGCGCCCAGTCGAGCAGATCGCGGTTCACGTGCTTGGTGGCGAAGCTGGCCTTGGCGTTCGGGATCCAGCGGAACAGCTCCACCAGGTCGCGGACGTTGTCGCTGATCCGGGCGTCGAGCGAGCAGTCCGAGTTCTCGCCGATGTCGTAGACCCACGCGTGCGGGTCGCACTCGTTCGGGGCGGGCTTGGTGCCCTGGCGGGCGGCGTGCCGCTGCACGTAGCCCGCGATCTTGTCGATGTTGGCGAACACCGTGATCGGGTTGCTGTAGCCCTTGCGGCGCGGCACGTAGCAGTACGCGCACGCCATGGCGCAGCCGTTGGCGGTGGACGGGGCGATGAAGTCCGCGGAGCGGCCGTTGGGGCGGGCGGTCAGCGACTTCTTGACGCCCAGGACCAGGGCCTCCTGCTTGATCCGGACCCAGCGGCGCACGTTGGTCTCGTCGCCGTAGAGCTCGGGGATGCGGTTGTGGCTCTCGATCTCGACGAGCGAAGCGGAAGGCCAGCGCGCCAGGATCTCGCGGCCGCGGGGCAGCTCGGCGGCGGCCGGCTCGACGTAGATGCGGCGGATGTCCAGCAACGAGCTCATGAGTTGATCAACGCCGGTTCCGGGGGCTCGATGCGGGCGGCGGTGGCGCGCGCCCGCGCGGTCGTGGTGAGCAGGGCCAGGGTGAGGACGGTCAGCCCGCAGCCGAACATGATCCACCAGCCGGTGTGCGACGCCTCGGCGAAGGAGCGCCCGTTCAGCCCGGAGACGACGGCCGCGCCGATCACCGCGACGCCGATCGCGCTGCCGACCTGGCGGCTGGTGGAGGTGATCGCGGCCGCGACGCCGGCCCGGCTGCGGGGCATGCCGGAGACGGCGGTGTTCGTGATCGGGGCGTTGACCATGCCGAAGCCGAAACCGAAGACCACGTACGCCGCGGCGAGCAGCCAGGCCGGCGTCGTCGCCGTGAGCTGGGTGAGCGGGAGCATCGCCAGCGCCATCGCGGACCCGGCGAGGATCAGCGGCAGGCGCGGCCCCCGGCTGCCCACGATGCGCCCGGCGATCGGCGCGGTGACCGCTGTCGTGAGCGCCATCGGCAGCGTGTAGAGGCCGGCGTGCAGCGGGGTGAGCCCCCGCACGTCCTGCAGGTAGATCGCGTTGAGGAACAGGAACCCGCCGAGCGTGCCGAACGCGCACAGCGCGATCAGGCTCGCGCCGGAGAACGGCACACTGCGGAACACGCCGAGGTCCAGCAGCGGTTCGGCATGCCGGTTCTCGTACGGGATCAGCGTCGCGAGCGCCGCGGCGGCCGCGGCGAAGCAGGCCAGGATGACCGGGTGCGACCAGCCCAGGTTCGGGCCCTCGATGATCCCGCAGACGAGCGACGCGAGCAGGATCAGCACGAGCAGCTGCCCCATGGGGTCGAGCCCGCGGGCCCGCGGGGCGCGCGACTCGGGCACGAACAGCGCGCAGAGCACGATGGCGGCGATGCCGATCGGCACGTTGATCCAGAAGATGGACCGCCAGCCGAACGTGTCGACCAGGAAGCCGCCGAGCACCGGGCCGAGCGCCATGCTCACGCCGACGACGCCGCCCCAGACGCCGATGGCCCGGGCGCGCTCGCGGGGCTCGGTGAACGTGTTCGTGATGATCGAGAGCGCGACCGGGTTGAGCATCGAGCCGCCGACCGCCTGCAGCGCCCGGAACGCGATCAGCCAGCCGAGGCTCGGCGCGACGCTGCACAGCAGGGAGCCGATGCTGAAGAGCGCGAGCCCGATCTGGAACACCCGGCGCCGCCCGACCCGGTCGGCGGTGGAGCCGGAGAGCACGAGCAGGCTCGCCAGGACCAGGGTGTACGCGTCGATCACCCACTGCAGCCCGGACACCGACGCGTCGAACTCGTCGCGCAGCGAGGGCAGCGCGAGGTTCACGATCGTGGTGTCCAGGCCGACGATGAACAGGCTGAGACAGCAGATCGCCAGGATCAGCACGCGGCGGCGCGAGGTGGTCACCCGGCATGTCTACCCCCGCTACCGGTGCATGATGCAGCATTCCGGGCGTCGGCTCGCTCACACCGCGCACGTTTACCCTGATCAACGCGGTTTGCACTGTCTGGTTCCCGGCAGATCCCGTGGTTTGTCCGCCTCCTCAGCGGACATGTCCAAGGAAGTCCCACAACCCCTCGGGAGGGCAGGCCCATGGACATCCCCCAGCTCTACGGCCGGACCGTCTACGACTCGGACGGCGACAAGGTCGGCACGATCGACGAGGTCTACCTGGACGCGCAGACCGGTGACCCGGAGTGGCTCGCGGTCAAGACCGGGCTCTTCGGCCTCAAGCAGTCGTTCGTGCCGCTGCGGGGCGCCGAGATCGGCACCGACCGCGTCGTCGTGCCGTTCGACAAGGCCCGCGTGAAGGACGCCCCCAAGATCGACCCGGACGGCCAGCTGTCGCACCGCGAGGAGGACGAGCTGTACACGTACTACGGCTACGCCTCCACCGACGGCAACGTGACCGGCGACGCCACGGCCCGCCATGCGGAGCGGACCACGACGACCGAGACGCGCGGCTCGGCGGCCGGCGGCCATGCGGAGACCCGCGGCCGGACGGAGAGCCGGGACACCAACCGCGGCGACGACGCGATGACCCGCTCGGAGGAGCGCCTCGTCGGCGGCACCCGCACCGAGGAGGCCGGCAAGGCCCGCCTGCGCAAGTACGTCGTGACCGAGCAGGAGCAGGTCACCGTCCCGGTCCAGCGCGAGGAGGTCCGTCTCGAGCGCGAGCCGATCACCGACGCCAACCGCGGCCCCGCCACCGCCGGCCCGGACATCACCGAGAGCGAGCACGAGGTGACGTTGCGGGCCGAGCGTCCCGTGGTCGACACCGAGGCGGTCCCGGTCGAGCGCGTGCGCCTCGGCAAGGAGACCGTGACCGACGAGGAGCGCGTCAGCGGCGAGGTCCGCAAGGAGCGCATCGACTACGACGGCCCGGGCCGCGACCGGTCCTGACCACTCACGCACGTCGCCCGGGGTGGCTTCGCGGTTTGGACGCGTCAGCGGCCAGCGAAGTCACCTCGGGCCCTCGGCGTGAGCGACGGTCCGCACCCCCCACTTACCTACGACATCGCCTTTGATTTGTGAAAACAGCGCGTCCTACCCATGACGAACCGGCGACGAACCCCTTTCGCTCTGTGATTTTATTCCGGCCCGCCGCGCCTGCGCGCGACCCACAGAACTGGTCTGATGTACGCCATGAAGATCTGGCCGGGGAACCCCTACCCGCTCGGCGCCACATACGACGGCGGCGGCACCAACTTTGCTCTGTTCTCCGAGGTCGCCACGCGTGTCGAGCTGTGCCTGTTCGACGACGACGGCACCGAGACGCGCATCGACCTGCCCGAGCGTGAGGCGCTCGTCTGGCACGGCTACCTTCCGCGCGTCGTGCCCGGCCAGCGTTACGGCTACCGCGTGCACGGCCCGAACGACCCCGGCCAGGGTCTGCGCTGCAACCCCGCGAAGCTGCTGCTCGACCCGTACGCGAAGGCGATCGAGGGGCACAACGAGTGGAACAACGCGCTGTTCTCCTACGACTTCAACGACCCGGGCAGCCCCAACGACGAGGACTCCGCGCCGTACGCGATGCGCTCCGTCGTGGTGAACCCGTGGTTCGACTGGGGTAACGACCGGCCGCTGCGGATCCCCATGTACGAGACCGTGATCTACGAGGCGCACGTCAAGGGCATGACCCAGGCGCACCCGCGGGTGCCCGAGGACGTCCGCGGCACGTACTCCGGTCTCGCCCACCCCGAGATGATCAAACACTTCAAGGAACTCGGGGTCACGGCCGTCGAGCTGATGCCGGTGCACCAGTTCGTCCACGACAGCACGCTCATGGACAAGGGGCTGTCGAACTACTGGGGCTACAACACGATCGGCTTCTTCGCCCCGCACAACGACTACTCGTCGTTCGGCGGGCGCGGCGGGCAGGTCCAGGAATTCAAGTCGATGGTCAAGGCGCTGCACGCGGCCGGCATCGAGGTCATCCTGGACGTGGTCTACAACCACACCGCCGAGGGCAACCACATGGGCCCGACGCTGTCGTTCCGCGGCATCGACAACCCGGCCTACTACCGGCTCGTCGACGAGGACAAGCAGTTCTACTACGACACGACCGGCACCGGGAACAGCCTCAACGTCCGGCACCACGAGTCGCTGCGGCTGATCATGGACTCGCTGCGCTACTGGGTGACCGAGATGCACGTCGACGGGTTCCGCTTCGACCTCGCGTCGGCGCTGGCCCGCGAGTTCCACGAGGTCAACCGGCTGGCCGCGTTCTTCGACCTGGTCAACCAGGACCCGGTGGTGAGCCAGGTCAAGCTGATCGCCGAGCCGTGGGACGTCGGCGACGGCGGTTACCAGGTCGGTGGCTTCCCGCCGCTCTGGACCGAGTGGAACGGCAAGTACCGCGACAGCGTCCGCGACTTCTGGCGCGGCGAGCCGTCCAGCCTGGGCGAGTTCGCGTCGCGCTTCACCGGCTCCTCGGACCTGTACGAGATCGACGGCCGCCGGCCGATCGCGAGCATCAACTTCGTCACCGCACACGACGGCTTCACGCTGACCGACCTGGTGTCCTACAACGAGAAGCACAACGAGGCCAACGGCGAGGACAACCGCGACGGCGAGAGCCACAACCGTTCCTGGAACAGCGGCGCGGAGGGCCCCACCGACGACCCGGAGATCAACCGGCTGCGGGCGCGGCAGCAGCGCAACTTCCTGGCCACGCTGCTGCTCAGCCAGGGCGTGCCGATGGTCGCGCACGGTGACGAGCTCGGCCGCACGCAGGGTGGCAACAACAACGTCTACGCCCAGGACAACGAGCTGAGCTGGATCGACTGGGAGGAGGCGCGCCATCACGATGTGCTGTCCAAGTTCACCAGCAGCCTGACGAAGCTGCGCGCCGAGCACCCGATCTTCCGCCGCCGCCGGTTCTTCACCGGGGAGCCGGCGAACGACGAGTCGCTGCCGGACATTGCGTGGCTGCGCCGCGACGGCGAGCCGATGACGCCGGAGGACTGGAACGAGCGGTCCGGCATGACGATGACGGTGTTCCTCAACGGGCACGGCATCCCGGAGACCGACGCGCTCGGCGAGAAGATCGTCGACGACTCGTTCCTGGTGCTGTTCAACCCGCTGGGGGAGCAGGTGACGTTCACGCTGCCGCGCGACGAGTACGGCGCGTCGTGGGACAAGGTGGTCGACACGGCCGATCCGCTGCTCGCCATCCACGACATCACGGTCAAGGCGGGCGGCCTGCTCGACGTCACCGGTCACGCGATGGTGGTCCTGCGGAGTCGTTACAGAGCGTAAAAAGCGGATGTCGTAGCTGGGTGGGGTGTACGGACCGTCGCTCCCGCCGAGGGCCGCACGACTCGAACCAGGCGCCTGGCGGCGCCAGAACGGTTCGAGT
>CAKUMG010000088.1 GCA_934667465.1 uncultured Actinoplanes sp.
CCTCGGTGGTGGCGCCGCTGAGCGTCCCGCTGCTCGTCGGCGTCGGGGGGACGGGGGTGGTCTTCGCCGTCTTCGCGGGCGTCTTCGTCCTGGCGCCCGGCACCCGCCCCTGGCCGGCCGCGGCGGTGGCCGTCGGCTTCTGCTGGGCCGTCGAGCTGCTCCAGCTGACCGGGCTCCCGGCCTACCTCTCGGCGCGCAGCACCCTCGCCCGGCTCGCCCTCGGCGTCCACTTCGACGCCCGCGACCTGGCCTGGTACGTCGTCGGTGTCCTGCCCCTGGCCGCCGCCCACCACCTCGCCCGCCCCGCCCCGACCGACGCCGCTTCGACGGCCGCCGCCCCAGCCGCCCCTGGCGCCGATCCGCACCCCTGATGATCAGCCGCGGCGGCGCCCGTTGACCGGTGCCCCTACCGTGTCGGGCGTGATCAAACTGGCGGTCGTCGCGGCGACCGGAGGGGTCGGCCGGCACCTGCTGAGTCAGTCCCTGGCCGCCGGGCACGACGTGACGGCGGTCGTGCGTAACCCGCAGCGCCTGACCGGCTCCCCGGCCCGGATCGTCCGCTGCGACCTGGCGGACCCACAGCCCGGCGTGCTCGAGGACGCCCTCACCGGTGCCGACGCCGTGGTGTCTGCCCTGGGCGCCCCCACCGGTGCCGACGCGGGCATCGCCTCCCGGGGCACCCGTGCCCTGGTGGACGCCATGCGGGCCACCGGCGTCCGCCGCCTCGTGGCGGTCAGCGCGGCCTCGGTGGGCACCGTGCCGTCCCCGGGCCGGCCGAACCCGCCGCGCCACAACCCCGGCGACGGCATCGTCATGCGCCACCTCATCGCCCCGGTGGCCAAGAAGCTCTTCGCCCCCCACTACCGCGACCTCGCCGTCATGGAGGACCTTCTGCGCGACAGCGACCTCGCCTGGACCGTCTCCCGCCCGCCCCGCCTCCTCGACCGCCGCCTCCGCCCGCACTACCGCACCGCCGTCGACCGGAACGTCCGCGGTGGCCTCTTCATCGCCCGCGCCGACGTCGCCGCTCACATGCTCGCCGTGCTCGACGACCCGGCCACGATCCACCACACCCTGTCGATCGCCTACTGATCCACGGCAGGGGAGCCTACGACTCCTCTTCGGCGAGCCGTTCCTCGCCGCGGCGGCGGAGGCGCTTGAGGCCCGGCAGGCCCTGGATCGCGAGGTGGAGGTCGTTGGTGACCTCGAGCAGGGAGTGCAGGTCCGGGCCGACCTGGTCGAGCTTGGTGAGCAGGGGCAGCACGTCGTCGGTGAGGTGGCGGCGCAGCTGGGGCAGCTGGTCGATCATCTTGATCGCGGCGGTGACCTCCTCGGGGGTCAGCTCCGCCACGAAGCGGGTGAGCAGCGGCTCGGCCCGGCGCAGGGTCGGGGCGTAGCCGTCCAGCAGCGCGGTGCTCTCGTCGACCGCCCGCCCGGCGCCGCTGATGATCCGCTGCGTGTCACCCACGGCCACCCCGGCGTCCGTGACGATCTTGCGCGTGTCCGTGACCGCCTCGCCCGCCTCGGCCACGATCTTCCGCGTGTCCGTGACCGCTGAACCGGCCTCGGCGACGATCTTCCGCGTGTCCGCGACCGTTGACCCGGCTTCGGTGACGATCTTTCGGGTGTCACTGACGGTGTCGCCGGCGTCGCCGATGATGCGGCGCGTGTCGGTGACGGCGGTCTCGGCGTCGGTGCTGACGCGGCCCACGCGGGCCAGGACGGACTCGGCGCCGGTGGTGATCTGGTCGACGCGGGCGATCATCGTCTGGGCGCCGGTGGCCGCGGCCTCGGCCTCGCCGAGCACCCCCTCGACACGGTCGACCAGGGCCTCGGCACGCTCGGCGATGATCGTGACGCGGCTGAGGAGCAGCTCCGCCTGCCCCAGCAGGGCCAGCATCCGGGCCGGCACGGTCGCCGCGGAGGCCGCCGCCTCGGCGGCCTGACCTGCGGCGTTACGGGTGAGGTCGAAGAGCGCGAAAGGCGAGGGGAGCTGGGCCATGGCTCTCATTGTGCCCTCGGCGCGCCATCACCAACCGTCATGATGAACATGCCCATAGTGCGAGGGTTTGAACATCACCCGTCGGGCGAGGCACTATGCACGGGTGCGTCGTTACCGAATGGCAATTCTGGCAGCTGCCACAGCCGTCGTCCTCGGGGGCGGCGGATTGATCGCCGTCGGCCTGCAAGGCGACGAGGGCGGGCTCGGTGCCGGCCTGCTGCCGAGTTCGCTGACGGGGGGTGAGCAGGCGCCCTCGGCCGCGCCGTCGCCGACGGGACCCTCGCCGGAGGAGCTGGCCGCGATCGAGCGGGCCAAGCGCGTCAAGGCGCTCGACACGGCCCTCAAGAAGGTCGCCGCCGACGCACCCGACTTCTCCGTCGCCGTGCTCGACCGGACGACCGGCGAGCGTTACGCCTACCGCGGCGCCGAGAAGTACGAGACCGCCAGCATCGTCAAGGTTCAGATCCTGGCGTGCGTGCTGCTCCAGGCCCAGGACGAGGAGCGCAAGCCGACCTCCGGCGAGCTGTCCCTGGCCCGGCCGATGATCCGGGTGAGCGACAACGACGCCACCACCTCGCTCTTCTCCGCCGTCGGCGGCCGCAGCGGGCTCTCCGGCTGCAACAAGCGCCTCGGCCTGACCCAGACCACGGTCAGCAGCTCCTGGGGGCTGACCCGGACCACGGTCAACGACCAGGTCAAGCTGCTCGGCGCGCTCGTCGACGAGAAGGGTCCCCTGGACACGTCCTCCCGCAAGACCGCCTTCACGCTGATGAGCACGGTCGACAGCGAGCAGGACTGGGGCGTCACTGCCGCCGGCAAGGCCGCCGAGACCACCACGGTCAAGAACGGCTGGCTGCCCCTCTCCACCGACGGCAACCTCTGGATCATCAACACCGTCGGCCGGGTCACCTCCACCGACGGCGCGACCGACGTCTCGATCGCTGTCCTGACCCACGAGAACACCACGATGGAGTCGGGCATCAAGCTGACCGAGAAGGTCGCCAAGCTGACCCGCACCCACCTGAAGTACTGACCCAGCTTCGCAGGGGCGGTGCCGCCCGCGTATCCACCAGAAGAATGAGATCCGCGGGCGGACTGCTCAGGAAGCGGTCTCGGAGGTGCGGGACCGCAGCCGGTTGACCAGGCTGACGGCCTGCGTGACCAGCAGGACCAGGATGATCGCGGCGACGACGCCCTGCCACGGCTCCGGGAAGATCGAGCCGCCCGCGACGCCGATGCCGGCGTAGACGGCCGACCAGAGCAGGCAGGCCGGCAGGTTGGCGACCACGAAGGTGCGCCACGGCAGGCCCAGGAAGGCCGCCGCCAGCAGGACCGGCACCCGGCCGCCCGGCAGCAGCCGGGAGACCAGCAGGACCGGGACCTGGCTGTGCCGCAGGCGCTCCTTGACCGAGGCGAGATGCTCCTCGTCGCGCAGCCAGCGCAGCCGCCGGGCCAGTTTCTCGCCGCCCTTGCGGCACATCGCGTACATGACCAGGTCCCCGGCGTAGGCGCCCGCGGCGCCCGCGGCGATCGTCAGGACGATCAGCAGGGGATGCGTGTGGAAGGCGAGGGCCGCCGCGCCGCTGACGGCCGCGCCGGTGGGCACGATCGGGACGATCGCGCCGAAGCCGACGACCAGCAGCAGCCAGGCCAGGGTCCCGAGCTCGTTCACGCCGGCGTGTCGATCGTCAGCGTCTCGCCGTGCGCGAGCACCCGGACGCGGGTGTCGGGGGAGAGCGTGGCCGCGCGGCGGGCGAACTCGTCGCCGGGCTCGGAGAACATGTGCGGGCGGACGCGGCCCAGGCCGATCGGCCAGAACGTGCCGTAGTGGACCGGGACCGCCCAGGCCGCCTTGACGCGGCGCAGCGCCTCCGCGCCGTCGGCGGGGTCGAGGTGGCCCTCCGCGCCCAGCGTCGGACCCCAGCCGCCGACCGGGATCAGCGCCAGGTCGAGCGGGCCCAGCTCGCTCATGCCGTCGAACAGGCCGGTGTCGCCGCCGTACCAGGTGCGGCCCGCGCCCTCGATCACGAAGCCCAACGCCGTGGAGCGCAGCCGGGACCAGGGGCCGCGGCTGCCGTCGTGGGCCGCGGGGACCGCGCGCACGGTGACCGCGCCGACCGTGACCTGGTCACCCGGCGCCAGCTCGATGCAGCGCCCCGCCGAGGCACGGCCGAGTCCCCTGGCGATCAGGTCGGTGCCGCCGGGGGGCACCACCAGCATCGGCGAGCCGGGCACGGCCTTGAGCGACGGCAGATGGAAGTGGTCGGCGTGCAGGTGCGACAGCAGCACCGCGTCGGGGGCGCCGGGCAGCGTGGGCGCGGGCCCGGCCATCCGCCGCAGGTGGAACAGGCGGTCGGTGAGGAGCGGGTCGGTGAGCAGCGAGACTCCTGAGTCGGCCAGCCACATGGTGCTGTGCCCCCACCACGTGACACTGATCGGGCTCACGGCACCACCTTAGCGAGGCGGCGGCGCAGTGCGAGGCCGCAGACCCGAGCGTACGCGTGCTGGCCGAGCCGGGCGGCCGGCCCGAGCGCCCGCATCGGCCAGCCGGCGGGCACGCTGAACGAGGTGATCTCCAGCCACACCGTGCCGTCCGGGTCGCGCAGGGCCAGGAACGACTCCTCGCCGCGCGCCGGGTGGCCGGGCAGTGTGCCGTAGGCGTACCCCGCCCGGTCCGGCTCCTCGATCACGTAGACGACCTCGCAGGGTGCGCGCAGCGGGCCGCGGCCGACGACGACCCGCACCCCGGGGGCCGCGCGGCCCCCCGAGGCCTGGACGCCGGGGCCGCGCTGCATCTGAAACGTGAGAATCGCCTCGGCGGCCCGCCCGAAGACGCGCGAGTCACCCAGCCGGGTGCGGTAGCGCAGGTGGCGGTACCCGGACGGGAGGGGCTCGCGCTGGGACGCGCCCACCTCGGGGTACGTGAATCCGGTCTCTGTCACGTCGTACGTCTTCCCTCGGGTCGCCGAACCGAACCGGGTCATGCACACTGGCGCCGTGACAGGACCCCGCTCTGCCGTCGTCGTGAACCCGGTCAAGGTGCCGGATCTCGACCTGCTGCGCCGCACCATAACCGAGGGTCTCGCCCAGGCGGGCTGGCCGGAGCCGGAGTGGTTCGAGACCACTCCCGAGGACCCTGGCCAGGGTGTGGCCACCACCGCCATCGAGAAGGGCGCCGAGCTCGTCTTCGTGTCCGGCGGCGACGGCACGGTGATGTCCGTCGTCGGCGCGCTCGCCGGCACCGACGTGGCGCTCGCCGTGCTGCCCGCGGGCACCGGCAACCTGCTCGCCGCGAACCTCGGGCTGAGCACCGACGCCGCCACCGGAGAGGAGGTCGCGCTGCAGGGCGGGCGCCGCCGGATCGACGTCGGCATGCACGGCGACCAGTGCTTCGTGGTGATGGCCGGCATGGGCTTCGACGCGCAGATGCTCGAGGGCACCTCCGAGGTGGCCAAGAAGCACATCGGCTGGATCGCGTACGTGGGCGGTGCGCTCAAGCACCTCCGCGACCGCCCCATGCGCGTGATCATCTCGCTCGACGGCAAGCCCGCCCTGCACCGCCGCCCGCGCAGCGTGCTGGTCGGCAACGTGGGCCGCCTGCAGGGCGGCGTCCGGCTGCTCAGCGACGCCGACCCGGCCGACGGCAAGCTCGACGTGGCGATCCTCAGCCCGCGCAGCCTGGCCCAGTGGGCGTCGCTCGGCTGGGCCGTCATGCGCCGCCGCGAGCGGATCCCGGCCATGGAGACCTACACCGCCGCCAAGGTCGAGATCCGCAGCGCCCGGCCGCAGCCCCGCCAGCTCGACGGCGACCTGATCGACCCGGGCAAGAGCATGTCGATCGGCGTGCGCCACCGGGCCCTGCTGCTCTGCGTGCCGCAGCCCGCCGGCGACGAGGACCTCGCCTACGACGCCTCCGCCGCCGAGCGGGCCGCGGAGGAGGTGCGCGAAGCCGCGAAGGAAGCCGAATGAGCGCGCCTCCTCGGTCCCCGGGAGCCGGGAAGCGAAGCGGGGCGGCATCATGAGCAGCACCGAGCCGGTTCCCGAGACCAGGTGCATGTCGGGGGACGAGCTGTCCGCCGACGACGCGTTCCTCGCGCTGCGCCACTACGGCCGCTGGCCCCTGGTCCGGGACGCCTTCGTGCGCTTCCGCTACGGCGACGGGTTCAGCCACTCGCGCGCGTTCGCGTTCCAGCTGTGCCTGGCGATCGTGCCGTTCCTCATCGCGCTCTCCGGCCTCGCGACCGACCTCGGCGCGGAGGAGGGCGGCCAGGTCGTCGCGGACACGGTGCTCGCGCTCACCCCGGGCGCGAGCGAACCGCTCGTGCGGGACCTGCTCAACGACGACGACACCACCGAGGACGCCGGCGAGGTCGCGCTCTGGCTGGGCCTGATCACCGGCCTGGTCGCGCTGACCACGACGATGGCGCAGATCGAGCGCGGCGCCAACCGGATCTACGGCGTGGAACGCGACCGCAAGGCCCTCAAGAAGTACGCCCGGGCCGCCGTCCTCGCCGTCGTCGCCGGCCTGCCCGCGCTCTTCGGCTTCCTGCTGCTGGTCGCGGGGCACGCCACCGGTGAGTCCATAGCCCGGCAGTCGGAGTGGGGCGACCCCCTGCTGACGGCGTGGACGATCGTGCGCTGGCCGCTGAGCCTCGCGCTGATCGTCTTCCCGGTCGGACTGCTCTTCCGGTACGCGCCACGGCGCCGCCAGCCGGGACTGACGTGGCTGCTGTTCGGTGCCGCACTGTCGACGGTTCTCTGGTGGGGCGCGAGCCTGCTGCTCGCCGGCTACGTCCTCGTGGCGGACGGCTTCGGCGCGACGTACGGGCCGCTCACCGCGATGATGGCGCTGCTGATCTGGGCCAACCTGACCGGGGTCGCGATCTTCATCGGACTGTCCTTCGCGGCGCAGCTCGAGGCGCAGCGGGTCGGCATCACCGAGCCGGCGCTCGAGGACCGGTGGGAACCCGGCGGCGAGGACGAGCTGCAGGGTTTCGACGCTCCGGAGAAGGAAATCCCCGCTCAGCGTGACGCCGGTGTGAGCGCCGAGCCGAAAGGGTAAGACCCGCCTGCCGACGAGCGAGCGGGAGTGACGATGACCGATACACCTACGGTGGCCGACGAGGGCCGGGTGCACCGCCGGGTGGGCTGGGGGCCGTTCCGCCACTTCACCGGGCGCAGCCTCCTGGGGCTGCTGGTGGTGGCCGCATTGGGGCTGGGATTCGGGCTGCTCCTGCTGCTCGTCCGGTTCCGCTGGAGCCCGCTGCAGGAGCTGGACAGTTCGATCGCGCAGGGGCTCAACGACCTGGTCTCCCCGCACTCGGGCCTCGTCACCGTGCTCAAGGCGGTCGCGGACCTCGGCGGCCGTACCATCATGATCTGGCTCGTCACCGTCGCGGTGGCCCTGCTGCTGATCCGGCGCCGCACCCGGCTCGCCGTGTATCTGATCATCACGGGCGCGGGCGGGCTGCTGCTCGACCCGTCGCTCAAGACCCTGGTCGGCCGGCTGCGCCCGGTCGTCGAGGTGCCGATCGCCAGCGCGCCCGGCAACAGCTTCCCCAGCGGGCACGCGCTCGGCTCCATGGTGGCCTACGGCTCGCTGCTGCTGGTCTTCCTGCCGGCCGTGCCGCCGCGGTGGCGCAAGGCCGCGATCGGGCTGGTCGCGCTGATCGTCGTGCTGGTCGGCATCACCCGGATCTCGCTGGGCGTGCACTACCTGTCCGATGTGCTCGCCGGCTGGCTGCTCGGCGCCGCGTGGCTCAGCGTCACCGCGTACGCCTTCCGGGTCTGGCGCCGGGAGACCGGCCAGCGCGTCCCGTCGATCACCGAGGGCCTCGAGCCGGAGGCCTCGCAGGACGTCAAGCCCGCGCCCGACGAGGAGCGCCTGCTGCCCCACCCGCTGGCCGGCGTGGCCCAGCTGGTGGTCGGCTGGGTGCTCACCTTCGGCCTGCTCTACGTCATCGGGTGGGCGGTCACCAACCTCACCGGCGGTACGTGGATCCGCAGTGCCGACGAGGGTTTCGTCCGCTGGCTGCAGACCTTCCGCACCCCCGGCCTGGACGACCTGAGCTACCTGTGGAGCAAGGCCGGCGACACCCACATGATCCTGATGGTCTCGCTGGTGTTCTGCCCGCTCGCGCTGGCCCTGTGGCGCCGCTGGCGGCCGGTGCTCTTCGTGGTGCTGGCCATGTTCGGCGAGCTCAGCCTGTTCCTCAGCACCGCGCACGCGGTCCAGCGCCCCCGCCCGCCGTTCGACCAGATGGACGGCCAGATGCCCACGTCGTCGTTCCCGTCCGGGCACATCGCCGCGACCATGTGCCTCTACGTCGCGATCGCCGTGCTGTGCTTCCCGCGGGTCCGCGCGTGGTGGCGCTGGATCTTCGTGGCCCTCGCCGTCATCATGCCGGCCGGCGTCGCGATGTCCCGGATGTACCGCAGCATGCACCACCCGACCGACTTCCTCGGCGCGGGCATCCTCACCGCCTGCTGGATCACGCTGCTCTGGTGGGTGCTCAAACCGAACGCCGACGTGGCCGAGGGCAACAAGACCGACACGGGCGAGTTCGGCGAGCGCGACGCCCACCGCGACCTCACCGAGGTACCGAGCCGGTGACCCTGCGCCTGATCACCTGGAACATCCGGACGGGCGGCTCCGGGGGCCGGCTGGACGCGGTGGTCGGGCTGCTCGCCCGGGAACGCCCCGACGTCGTGGCGCTGCAGGAACTGCGGGACTTCCAGCGCCACGACTGCCGCCGGATGCGCGAGGTGGCGGACGCGCTGGGCATGACGCCGGTGCTGGCCCCCTCCGCGTGGGGCCAGCCGGTCGGCCTGCTGATGCGCGGACCATGGGCGCCCGTCTCGGCGGCCACGGTCCGGTGGCGGCTGCACCACGGGTCCGCCGCCGCCGTCGTGCCGACCGCCGCGGGCCCGCTCACGATGGTCAGCACGCACCTGAACCCGTTCCGCCCGTACCGGCGGCTGCGCGAGGCGACCTGGCTCGCGCAGCGCCACCGGGCGCCGCTGACCCTGATCGCGGGCGACCTGAACTCGCTCGACCCGGGCACCGTCCACACCGAGCGGCTGGCCCGCCTCGACCCCGCCTATCGGCGCCGCCACCTGGGCCCGGACGGCGAGGTGGACACCCGGGCGATCGCCGCGTTCGAGGCCGCGGGTTTCCGGGATCTCTGGCGCGCGGTCGGCACGGGCGACGGTCTCACCGTTCCCACCAGCAAGGGTGGCGGTCACGAGTTCTCCAACGCCGGGATGCGGCTCGACTACGTGCTCGCCCGGCCGGAGCTGGCCGCCCGCGCCACCGCCGCCCGGGTGATCCGCGGCGACGAGGCGGAATGGGCGTCCGACCACTACCCGCTCGAGGTGACGTTCGATCTCGCCCCCGCTCGGCCTGCTTCCTAGAGGTCCGTGACGACCCGGTCGCGGCCCCACCCGGCCTGCCTCCTACAGGTCGGTGACGACCCGGTCGCGGCCCTCGCGCTTGGCCACGTAGAGGTTGCGGTCGGCCAGCGACAGCAGCGCCGACGGCGAGCCGCGCCCGTCGTCCGAGGTCGTGACGCCGATGCTGGTCGTGACCGGCAGCGTGCCCGTGAGCGACTCCCAGCAGTGGCCGCGGATCCGCAGCCGCAGCCGCTCGCAGTGCTCGGCGGCCTCCTCGGCGTCCAGGCCCGGCATGACGAGCAGGAACTCCTCGCCGCCCATCCGCGCCGCGATCATCGGGCCGGCCGCCGCCTCGACCAGGAGCTCGGCGATCTGCTCGAGCACCGCGTCACCCGTACTGTGCGACAGCTCGTCGTTGATCCGCTTGAAGTGGTCCAGATCCAGCATCGCCACCGAGATCGGGGCCCGCCGGACCAGGGCGTCGCCGAGCAGCGCCGGCAGCCGCCCGTTGACGTAACGGCGGTTGTAGAGCCCGGTCAGCGCGTCCCGGTGGGCCATCTCGCGGAAGTGCTCGGACGCCTGGCGCGCCTCGGTCGCCTCGAACACGGCCTGCAACGCCCGCGCCCGGGCCTCGCTCTGCGCCGAGTGCAGCGCCGTCACCGCCCGGTGAAAAGCGCGATGCTCCTCGTACGCGAGCTCGAAGCGACCCGTCGCGGCGTGCAGCGCGGCCTGCTCCTCGCGCGCCTGAGCCCGTACCCGATCGAGTCTGCGCTCCTCCGCCATCCGCACGGCCGCGTCCAGCGCCTCCTGCGCCGCCGGATAGCGACGGTCCAGCCGCCGCGCCTCCGCGAGCGTGAGCAGGCACACCGCCGGCGCGTCGCCCTCGTGCGCCTCCACCAGCGACTGGTCCGCCTCCAGGATGACGTGCAGCGTCTCCTCGGCCGCGCCGTAGTGCCCGCGCATCATCTCGATCCGCGCGATCGTGTCCAGCTCCAGCGCGCTGAACCGCCGCCCGCTCGCCGCGATCGCCTGCCGCATCCGCGCGACCAGTTCCCGGGCGGCGGTCTCGTCGTCCTTCTCGTACGCCGTGTACGCCATGTTGTTGAGGATGTTCACCGCGAGCTCGGCGTCCCCGGCCGCCGAAGCCAGCGTCAGCGCCTCCCGGAACCGCCCGGCACCCTCGTCGGTCGACCCGCTCTCGTCCAGCGCCACGGCCAGCGTCATCAGATGCCGCGCCCGCACGGCGACCGTCTCGTCGTCGCCCAGGTGCGAATACGACTGCACGGCATGCGTCAGGCTCTCGGCCAGATCGCCCACCTGCCGGTAGAACAGCGACACGGCCCGGTGCGCGCGGGCCAGCAGGAACGCGTCGTCGTGCGCCCCGGCCCACGCCAGCACCTCGTGCGCCCAGCGGCCACCCCGCTCCGACCGGCCCTCCCGGACCAGCGAGATCGCGCGCAGCAGCCGCGCCCGCATGGCCAGATCGGTCCACCCGAGCTCACCCGCGCGCCGCTCGGCGGCCGCGGCGGGGGCGGCGACGCTGCGGAACTTCGAAGGCGGCAGTTCCTCGAGCGCGGACAGGGTCGCCCCGAGGGCCGCGCGCTCGTCGATGCCCGGTCTGAGCTGCGTCGCCTCCATCGTCACCGTGGCCACCCCGCTCGTTGTGGGGCCCCTTCTCTGGAGTCCCGGCAACCCGTGTGATCGGGCGGTGGGTGGGGGTGATGAAGGCTGCCGGGGTTGCGGATCGGTTGCTTTCCCCGGTACGCGGCGCGCGCCGCGCCCGTCCGCCGCCGGGCGGTCAGCGGGAGGTGCAGGCGGGGGTGGAGCGGGCGACCTTGTCGACCGTGTAGACGACGGCGACCGTGAAGCAGTAGTCGGTCTGGGCGTTCAGCCCGTACACCACGTACTCGGTGGTACCCGGCGCCAGCTGCTGGAAGGCCCGCTGGTCCTGGCCCGCCCGGCCGCCGGAGATCAGCACCGCGCCCTCCGCGCCGTCGGGGTAGCGCCAGGTCAGCGACACGCTGTCCCGGTTGTCGCGGATCTTGACCCGATCGGGCGCCCCTTCGTCGGCGGCGGGCACACTGCTCTCCCCGGGCGCCGACGCGGCCGGGGCGGCCGGGGAGCTCTCTTGAGTGGCGGGCGGCGCGGCGGCGTCACCCCGGGGCAGCGTCACGGCGACGATCGCCGCGGCGGCCGCGATCCCGGCCACGAGGATCGTCGCCGGCACGAACGGCGGGGGCACCGACCTTTCCCGCTTCTCCCGGACGGCTATGCGCCGCCGCGAGCCGTTCGCCACCTCGGCCGGGGTGATCGCCCGGTCGTCCGAGGGTCGGAGTGCGGGCGCGGTGTCGGCGTGCTGCGGTCCTGGGATCTGCGGTGCCGGCAAGTACGGGCCGGGCATCTGGGGTGCCGGTGAGTGCGGGCCCGGCATGTGCGGTGCGGGTGAGTACGGCGGCGCGGGCATCTGC
>CAKUMG010000089.1 GCA_934667465.1 uncultured Actinoplanes sp.
GCCTTGCTCCACGCCACGGTCTGGTCCAGCACCGTGGCGAGCGCGGCGGCCTGCTGCGGCGCCGGGGTGAACTGGCTGTAGTTGACGAAGTCGCCACCCAGCGTCAGCGTGACCGCGGCGCGCACGTCCGCCATCATCAGCTCGCCGGCGATCAGGCGCAGGTTCTCGATGGCCCGCGCGC
The DNA here is from genome assembly GCA_934667465.1 of uncultured Actinoplanes sp. Classification (GTDB taxonomy): domain Bacteria; phylum Actinomycetota; class Actinomycetes; order Mycobacteriales; family Micromonosporaceae; genus Actinoplanes. The sequence continues at coordinate 182 of CAKUMG010000089.1, forward strand.
CACCGAGCGAGCCGTAGCCGACGAAGCCGACGGCCTTGTTGTTCCACTCGGCGAACAGGAAGTCGATCGCGTTCTTGAGCGCGCCCGAGGTGGTGTGGTTGTACTCGGGCGTCACCATGATGAAGCCGTCGAACTCGGCGATCTTCGCGGCCCACGCCTGGGTGTGCGGCTGCGAGTACTGGCCCATCGACGCCGGGATGGCCTCGTCGAGGTGGGGCAGCTTGTAGTCGAGGAGGTCGACCAGCTCGAACTCGGCGTCGGTGCGCTGCGAGGCGAGCTCGAGGACCCACTTGGCCACGGCCTCGCCGTTGCGGCCCGGACGGGTGCTGCCGAGGATGATGCCGATCTTCGTCATGCGTGCTCCACGAGGCTCGTACGGTTAATTTGCTTCGTCAAGGAAATACGTTGACGGTGCGTGGTGTCAAGGTCGTAGGATCTTTGTCATGTCCACCGAACCGCTCACCGACCAGGAGCAGGCCGTCATGCGGGCGTTCGGCCGATTGATGGTGGTCATGCCGAAGATGCTCCACGCCGACCTGGAGCGCACCCAGCGCATGTCGCTGAGTGAATACCAGGTGCTGCGGCACCTGTCGGAGTCCACCGGCGGTGTCATGCGGATGAGTGAGCTGGCCCACGTCTGCGACATGTCGCTCAGCGGCATGACCCGGCTCGCGGGCAAGCTCGAGGCGCTCGGCCATCTGACCCGCGCCCGCTGCGAGTCCGACGGCCGCGGGCTCGACGTCACCCTGACCGACGCGGGGCTCGCGAGGCTCCGGGAGGCCTGGCCCGACCACCTCGCCAGCGTGCGCCGGCGCGTCTTCGACCACCTGGGCTCGCTGGATCTGGTGGAACTCGCCCGGGCGCTGGAGGCCATGAACTCCTCCGCGGGACCGGCATGCCACAGTGCCGCATGTGACACGTGACTTTGCCCCTGGTTGTGCCGTTGTCCGACGCTTCCTGCATCCCGACGGGCGGATAGCCGCGGCCGTCGCCGCCTACGTGGTCGCCGACGACGACCGCGGACTGCTGCTGTGGAGCGACCTCGGCTCGGCCACGATGCGCCGCACCGATCTCTCCGGTACGCCCACCCGTGAGCTCCCGATCGCGGAGGAGCTCGCGATGACGACAATGCTGTCGCCCGCGCCCCGGAGCACGTACCGGACGCTGCTCCTTCTCCCCCGCGGAGCGGCGCACGCCGTCTCCTGGAGCTGGCTTCCCGACGGCACGTTCGCCGGCTGGTACGTGAACCTGGAGGAGCCCGCCCGCCGCTGGTCCGGCGGCGTCGACTCCCGCGACCAGGTGCTCGACCTCCTGGTGAGCCCGGAGCTCCAGTGGCGCTGGAAGGACGAGGACGACCTGGTCGCGTCGTTCCCGCCCGAGGTCGCGGCCGCCGTCCGGGCCGAGGGCGAGCAGGTCGTCAAGCTCGTGGAGGCCGCGGAGTTCCCGTTCGACGGGACCTTCCGGGACTTCACCAGCGAGCTCGGGCCCGCGCCGCTCCCCCCGGCCTGGGACGTTCCCGCTTGACGCATTCCCTTATGGGTATACGATTGGCCCATGGCACGAGCAGCGACGACGACGGACGCGTTCAACGCGGTGGCCGAGCCCCGGCGCCGGCAGATCCTCGACCTCCTGGCGACCCGCGAGCGGCCGGTGGGCGACCTGGTCCAGCTGCTCGGCCTGGCCCAGCCCCAGGTCTCCAAGCACCTGCGGGTGCTGCGCGAGGTGGACCTCGTGCACGTCCGCGACGAGGGGCGACAGCGGCTCTACCGGCTCAACGCCGCCCCGCTCAAGCCGATCCACGACTGGCTGAGCGGCTACGAGCAGGCGTGGAACGACCGATTCGATCTCATGGACGACGTCATCTCGACACTGGAGGACGAATGACCACCACGACCAAGGGCACGGCGAAGGTGACGCTGCCGGCCGACAACCAGATCCTCATCACGCGCGAGTTCGCGGCACCGGCCGGCAAGGTGTGGCGCGCCTACACGACCCCGGAACTGATCAAGCAGTGGTGGGCGGGGCAGCGCGGCACGGTCACCAGCGCCGAGGTCGACCTGCGGGTCGGCGGCAGGTGGCGCTACGTGATGGACGCGGGCGGCGCCGAGGTCTCCTTCCGCGGGGAGTACCGGGAGCTCGAGGAGCCCGTGCGCCTCGTCAACACGGAGATCTACGAGGGCCTTCCGGACCCGGACGACCACGGGTCGCTGATCACGGTCACGTTCACCGAGCGGGACGGGCGGACCGCCGTACGGATGCTGTGTGAATATCGCGATCAGGCGGACCGCGACGCCGTCGTGGCCTCCGGCATGGAAGGCGGCATGCAGGAGTCCATGGACGCCCTCGACGAGGTCGCCGCGGCCCTCTGAGATCATCGGGTGGTGGATCGCACCGCCCGGATCGTGACCGAAGTCCTGGCCCCGGCCGTGCTGGTCGCCACGCTGATGCTCGTGGTCGGCTGGCACGCCGGGGAGGCGCCGGGCGTCTCCCGCTGGTGGGGCCTGCCCGGTGCGCTGTTCGCGGCGGGCATCCCGATGATCTACATCCTGCGCGGGGTCCGCCGGGGCAAGCTCACCAACCACCACATCCCGGAACGCGAGCACCGGCTGGTGCCGTTGCTGTTCGGCCTCGCCTGCGTGGCCGCCGGCCTGCTGACGCTGGTGCTGCTCGGCGCGCCGCGCGACGTGATCGCCCTGCTCACGGCGGGCGGTGCGGGGCTGCTGGTGTTCACCGCCGTCACGCGCTGGTGGAAGATGTCGATCCACGCCGGAGTCGCCGCGGGCACGGCTGCGACGCTCATCTCCCTGTACGGGTGGGTCGCGCTGCTGACTGTGCCGCTGGTGCTGCTTGCGTGCTGGGCGCGCGTACGCCTGTCGGCCCACACGACGGCGCAGGTGATCGCGGGCGCGGTGGTCGGTGCCGTCATCGCCGGGACGGTGTTCCCCGCGCTCCGCGCCTGACCTGTTTCTCGCGCTCTACGCGGTCAGCTTGTTTGTAGCGCTTTCCGCCCGACCGGCGCGACGCGGGCCGCCACGACGATCACCGCGATGCCCAGCACCGTGGTGAGCAGGAACGGCCCGGTGAACGGCAGCGCACCGAACAGCATCCCCGTCACAGCCAGCGCCGCGCTGCCGCCGACCGCGTCCGTGATGCTCTTCGCCGCCGTGTGAAAACCTTCGTCACCAGGCTTCGAGTACGCGAGCACGAGCGCGCTGATCCGCGGATACAGCGTCCCCATCCCGGCGCCCGCGGCGAACCACCCCGCCACCGCCGCCGCCACGGGCAGGTGCGCCACCACCGTCACCAGTTCCACCGCCGCCCCGGCGGCCAGCAGCACGGCCCCGGCCCGCAACGCCCGCCCCGCATCGAGCCGGTCCCCCAGCCGCCCCTGCACCCCCGACGCGACCGCCCACGCCACGGCCCCGGCGGTCAGCGTGAGCCCCGAGAACCACGCGGGCAGCCCGTAGCGCTCCTGCAGCAGCAGGGGCAGATAGACGTCCGTACCGATGAAGACCCCACCGGCGAACGCACACAACGCCACCGCCGCCGGCAACCCGGGCCTGACGGTGAACGTGCCCGCCGGCACGAGCGGCCGCAACGCCACGGCCACCACCACCAGCGCCACCGGCACGGCCCACGCGGTCCCGGCGGCCCCCAACGCCACCACCCCGCCCGCGACCACCACGGCCGCGCCCAGCTTCCTCAACTCCCGCGGCGCCTCGGTCCGCCGGCCGTGCCCGCCCAGCGCGGGCAACACCATCGCCGTGGCGGCCACGACGAGCCCCACCACCCCGAGGAACACCCACCGCCAACTGGCCGCCTCGGCCACCACCCCGGCGACCACCGGCCCCACCATCGACGGCAGCACCCACGCCGTCGCGAACGCCCCGAAGATCTTGATGTGCAGCTCCCGCGGATACACGGCCGCCACCAGCACGTACAGCGCAACGGTGTGGCCGCCGGCCCCGACGCCCTGCACCAGCCGCCCGACGACGAACCCCGTCATCTCCGTGGCCGTCCCGGCGATCACCAACCCGACGGTGAATACGCCGATCGAGGTCAGCAGCGCCGGAGCCGGCCCACGGCGGTCGGCCCACGCCCCGAACCCGACCATCCCGACGATGCCCGCCGCGATGGCAGCGGAGAAGGCCAGGGCGTACTGCCCGCGGCCGCCCAGCTCGGCGGTGATGTCGGGCATCACGGTCGTGACCGCGAGCGACTCGAAGGCCGCGAGGAAGACGAGGCTCCAGGACCCCACGGTCGTGAGCACGTACGGACGCCGCAGGATCATGCGGCGACGCTAGAACCTCAACCCCACTTCACGTCAACCAGCGACTGTTCCGTCCCGCGAAGCGCCCGCGCGGCCGCGCGGCTGGTTGCTGCGACCGACTCGTGCTCGCCGCATGAGCCGCCGTCACGATCTCGATGAACCGCCGGTCACGAGGGCTGTCGAACTTCCACAAGTCGCCGTACTTCTGCCACCAAGCGCGAGAATCCGGACTCTGGAAAGCCGTGGACACCAAAGCCCTCAATCGCTCGTCACTCAGCTCGTCCCAGAGCCACATAGTTTTCCAATAGCCCATGAACAAGTTCAGATAGGCGATCTGGCGAACGGTGGACGACGCGGCGAAGTCGAGATCAACGGTGGCCATGAGATTCGGATCGTTCAGGCCTAGTTTGACCAACTCCAGATGCTGCTGGCGGTCCGCCACCATCAATTGATGCCGAAGTTGGCGCTGCTGAAAGATCAAGGAGGCGCCGACCCCGCAAAGAGCCATGGCGGCCAGCAGCGCCGAGGCGCCACCGTAGGCCTCACCGACGTCCGCGAGCCGATCCCAGGGCAGCGCGTCGACGGGCAACTGCACCATCAGAAACGGGAATCCCAGCACCAACGCTACGAGCACCATCAGTAACAACAGGACCAGGCCGCCACGCAAGGTGGCGGCGCGACTCCTACGGCGGAACTGTTCCACGGCCACTCCTCACCTCGGCAACAGACAAACGTCAATCTGTCACCGTTGTGGGGGTCCCGATATCAGGGCAGGTGGCGGGCCAGTTCCCGGCGCAGGATGCGCGGGCCCGGCCACACCTGGGTCAGGTCGGCGGTGAAGGCCGGCGATCCGTCCGGCTCGTCGTGCAGGGCGGGCCACCCCTCGTCGGCCTCGGAGATCGGGTGGACGCGGTCGAGGTTGACCGGGGTGACGTCGAGGACCGTGCGGAATCCGTCGCGGTGCACCGAGACGTGGTCGATGTCCGTCCAGGCCAGCAGGATCGGGTCGCTGCCCTCGGCGGCCAGTTCGAGGCCGCCGGAGGAGGCCCGTACCCAGGTGCGCAAGGAGGATCGGGAGGTCAGGGCATAGATGCCCGCCGTCACGGCGGCGATGCTCGCGCCCTGGATCACGGTCGACCACCACGGGTCGGAGGTGGCACCCAGGACGAGGGTGACCAGTGGGGTGACCGCCACGTACGCGATCAGGACGGCCACGAAGATCAGCAGGAACGTCCGCCACGGGTGCGAGCGGAACAGCACGGCGTCCCGGGCGGGCGCCTCGACCTCCTCCGGCGGGATGGACATGGCTCCTATGCTGCCGTGTACGGGGCGTCCGCGGGTCCCGGTTCGCGAAGGTAGGCGTGGTGTCGGCGCACTTCCCGCCGCCGCCGGACCGCGATCACCACGAAGATCGCGATCAGCGGGGTGCGCTGCAGAGCGCTGGACCAGTCCGCGTCCACCAGGGCGAAGATCATGGCGCACGACTGCAGCAAGGCCAGGCCGATCAGCAGGGGGAAGTACCAGCGGCGCCGCAGGGAGTCCCGGGCCAATTCGCGGGCCAGGGCGTCGGTGCGGGGGTCGCCGGCCCGGCCGTCCCGGAACGCCCGCTGGACGGCCCGGCGGGTGCGGTCGTCGGTCCCCCAGTACAGGGTCGGGTTCCGCGCGTACCGCCGCGCCACGAGCACCGCGGTCACGAAGATCGCGCCCGCGATGGCCAGCCCGACCAGCATCGCCATGAGGAAGTCGCCGGTGCGCAGGTCGTCGATGAGCAGCGGAAAGGCCGAGGCCAGGACGAGGAACAGCACCACGAAGATGATCATGGAAAGCCGGACCGACCGGCGGAGGCGTTCGGCGGAGCGGGCGCGCAGCTCGGCCCGGTCGGGGATCGGATCCGCCGTCATGAGTGAGTGCTCCCCCGTCATGGGGGAGCACTACCCGGGGCATCGATCAGTGACACATCGGACGGTCAGAACGCGCAGGCGATGACGAGCTCCGGCGTGCGGTCCGGGAGCTTGTCGAGCTTGCCGATCCGGCCCGCCGCCCGCACGTCCCGCTCCACCAGGGCGAGCCGGTCGAGCAGCGCCGCCGGGCCGAGCGCCTCGGCGAGCGGCACCTCCGCCTTCATGGACAGCTTGCGGTCGGACTTGGCGCGGCGGATCTGCCGCAGCGCCTCGCCCGCCAGGTCGAGCAGGGTCACGTCGCCGTCGGCGGCGACGCGGGTCAGCTCGTAGCGGGTCGGCCACGGCGCCTTGTGCACCGAGCCGTAGCGCCACCAGGACCAGATCTCCTCGGTCGCGAACGGCAGGAACGGCGCGAACAGCCGCAGCAGCACGGACAGGCCGGCGGCGAGCGCGGCGCGGGCCGAGTCGCCGTCGGGGCCCGGCGCGTAGGCGCGGTCCTTGACGAGCTCGATGTAGTCGTCGCAGAACGTCCAGAAGAAGGACTCGGCCGTCGTCAGCGCGGTGGTGTGGTCGTACGCGTCGAAGGCAGCCGTCGCCTCCTCGACCACGCCGGCCAGCCGGACCAGCATCGCCCGGTCCAGCGGCGCGGTGACCGGCTCGCGCAGGGCGTGGGCGGCACCCAGGCCCAGCGCGAACCGCGACGCGTTGAGCAGCTTCGTCGCGAGCCGGCGGCCCACCTTGATCTGGGACGCGTCGAACGCCAGGTCGGCGCCGGGCCGCCCGTTCGCCGCCCAGTAGCGGACCGCGTCGGAGCCGTGCTGCTCGAGCAGCGCGGTCGGGGTGACGACGTTGCCCTTCGACTTGGACATCTTCTTGCGGTCCGGGTCGAGGATCCAGCCGGACTGCACTGTCGTCCGCCACGGCAGGGTGTCGTGCTCGAAGTTCGCCCGGACCACCGTGTAAAACAGCCAGGTCCGGATGATCTCCTGCCCCTGGGGGCGCAGGTCCATCGGGAAGACCCGGCGGAACAGGTCCTCGTCCTCGCCCCAGCCGCCGACGATCTGCGGGGTCAGCGACGAGGTGGCCCACGTGTCCATGACGTCCGGGTCGGCGGTGAAGCCGTTCGGGACGTTGCGGCGCGACTCGTCGAAGCCGGGCGGGCACTCCGACGACGGGTCGACCGGCAGCGTGGTGACGTCCGGGACCAGCAGCCGGTCGTAGTCCGGGTCGCCGTTGTCGTCCAGCGCGTACCAGACCGGGATCGGGACGCCGAAGAACCGCTGCCGGCTGACCAGCCAGTCGCCGGTGAGGCCGCCGACCCAGTGCTCGTAGCGGTGCCGCATGTGCTCGGGCACCCAGCGCAGCGCGCGACCGCGGTTGAGCAGCCTGTCGCGCAGGGGCTCGTCGCGGCCGCCGTTGCGCAGGAACCACTGGCGGCTGGTCACGATCTCGAGCGGCGAGTCGCCCTTCTCGTAGAACTTGACCGGGTGGGTGATCGGCCGGGGCTCGCCCAGCAGGTCGCCGGTCTCGCCCAGGACCCGGACGATCTCGCGCCGCGCGGCGTTGACGGTGAGACCTGCGAACTGCCTGTACGCAGCCTCGGGCACGCCGTCGGGGCGGTCGGCCAGGAACCGGCCGTCGCGCCCGAGGACCACGCGGGTCTGCAGGTCCAGGTCACGCCACCAGATCACGTCGGTCAGGTCACCGAACGTGCAGACCATCGCGATGCCGGTGCCCTTGTCCGGATCGGCCAGCGGGTGCGCGTACACCGGGACCTCGACGTCGAAGAACGGCGTGCGGCCGGTCGTGCCCACCAGCGGGTTGTCCTCCCCGCAGACCAGTGCGACGCACGCGGGCAGCAGCTCCGGCCGGGTCGTGTCGACCTCGACCGGCCCGTCGGGGCCGTGGAAGCGCAGCCGGTGATAGGCGCCGGCGCGCTCCCTGTCCTCGATCTCCGCCTGCGCGACGGCCGTGCGGAAGCCGACGTCCCAGAGCGTCGGGGCCTCTGATTGGTACGCCTCCCCGCGCGCGAGGTTGTCGAGGAACGCGCGCTGGGACACGGCCTGGGCGCGGCGCCCGATGGTCGTGTAGGTCATCTTCCAGTCGACGGACAGCCCGAGCCGCCGCCACACCGCCTCGAACGCCTTCTCGTCCTCGACCGTCAGCCGGTTGCACAGCTCGACGAAGTTGCGCCGCGACACCCCGGCGGCGGGCTTGGGCGGGGTCGCCGGCGGCTGCCACTGCGGGTCGTACGGCAGCGACGGGTCGCAGTAGACGCCGTACACGTTCTGCACGCGGCGCTCGGTGGGCAGCCCGTTGTCGTCCCAGCCCATCGGATAGAACACGGCCTTGCCGCGCATCCGCTGGAACCGGGCGACGGTGTCGGTGTGCGTGTACGAGTAGACGTGTCCGATGTGCAGCTCGCCCGATACGGTCGGCGGAGGGGTGTCGATCGCGTACACGTCGGCGCGCTCCTTCGAGCGGTCGAACGCATACGTGCCTTCCTCCTGCCAGGTGCGCGCCCATTTCTCCTCGAGCCCGTCCAGCGACGGACGCTCGGGGAGACCGCGCGCGGTCTTCTCCGTATCGGTCATGCGCCGACAGTAGAACCCTCACCGGATCTCTGCCAGAAACTTTCAGGCGTGTTCGTGGTGGAGCAACCGAGTCTTGACCTCCAGCCCCCACCGGTAGCCGCGCAGCGTCCCGTCGGTGCCGAGCACCCGGTGGCACGGCACGAACAGCGCCACCGCGTTACGGGCGCACGCGGTCGCCGCGGCACGGATCGCCGCCGGTCGCCCGGCCAGCTCCGCGAAGCCCCGGTAGGTGACCGGCGCGCCCGGCTTGATCTCGCGCATGACCTGCCAGGCGTGCGTGAGGAACGGCCCGCCGCTGTGCTGTTCGACCACCACGCCGTCGAGCGCGGCCAGGTCACCGTCGAAATACGCGGCCACCGCGTCCCCGACGGGCCCCGGTGCGGTCGCGGTTCGCGTCTCCTCCAGCAGATCCTTGTGTACGAGGGGAAGCAGCGCGCCGGTGTCGGACGTGAACCCGGCGGCACGGACCGCGCCGGCCTCGCTGACGACGTACGTGAACGGGCCGGCCGGGGTGGCGACCGTCGTGCTGTGCATCATGCTGACCTCCACAGTCGCATCAGGGCGTACGAGCGCCAGGGCCGCCAGCGTTCGGCGTGCGCGGCCAGCGCCTTCTCGGTGTGCGGCAGGCCGAGCGCACGGGCGCCGCGGCGGGCCGCCAGATCCGTGGCGAGCAGGACGTCCGGGTCGCCGATCGCGCGCATGGCGACGTAGCCGGCGGTCCACGGGCCGATCCCGGGCAGTTCGAGCAGCCGGGCGACGGTCTCCTCCCGGTCGGCGCCCGGGTCGAGGGACAGCTTGCCCGCGGCGACCGCCTCGGCCAGAGCCCGGACGCTCGTGCGGCGCGCGACCGGCATCCGGAACGCGTCGCCCGGCAGCTCGGCGATCGCGGCGGCTTCCGGGAACGGCCGCAGGGGTTCGGCGTGGGTTCGGTCTCGGGTCACCGCGTCGGCGTCTCGGGTCACCGCGTCGGCGTGGGCGGCGAGGCGGGCGACCGTCGTGCGGGCTCCCGCGACCGAGACCTGCTGACCGGCGATCGCGCGGACGGCGAGCTCGAAGCCGTCGGTGGCGCGCGGGACGCGTACACCCGGCTCTGTCCTGACCGCGATCGCCAGCGCAGGATCATCACTCAGCGTGCCGTCGACGGCGACCGGATCCGCGTCGAGGTCGAACAGGCGGCGGCAGCGGGCGACCGCCGGCGCGAGATCACGGACGTCGGCGAGCCGCAGCGTCGCCGAGACGAAGCGGTCGGCCGGGGTGAGCGAGACGGTCGCGGTGCCGTGCGGCAGACGCAGAGCCCGGCGGTACGTGTTCCCGGTGCACACCTCGATCCCGGGGAGCGCACGGGCGGCGAGATAGCTGAGCAGCGCCTCGGCATGCAGAGGCGCCCGGTACGCGAGCCGCAGCGTGATCGTGCCCACCTCTTGCGCCCGAGCGGGTCGCTGGGTGCGCAGCTCGCTCGGTGACCGTGCGTACACCTGCTGGATCGTGTCGTTGAACTGCCGGACGCTGCCGAACCCGGCGGCGAACGCGATCTCCGCGAACCCGAGCGACGTCGTCTCGACGAGGATCCGCGCGGTCTGCGCGCGCTGAGCCCGCGCGAGCGCCAACGGCCCGGCGCCCAGCTCGGCCGTGACCATGCGGTTGAGGTGACGCTCCGTGTAACCCAGCTTCGCGGCCAGGCCCGGCACGCCCTCCCGGTCGACGATCCCGTCCCCGATCAGCCGCATCGCGCGCCCGACCACGTCGGCGCGCACATCCCACTCCGGCGACCCCGGCGCGGCGTCGGGCCGGCACCGGCGGCAGGCGCGGAACCCGGCGCGCTGGGCGGCAGCGGCGCTCGGATAGAACGTGACGTTCGCTCGTTTCGGGGTGACCGCGGGGCAGGACGGCCGGCAGTAGATCCCGGTCGTCCGCACAGCCGTGCAGAACCACCCGTCGAACCGCTGATCACGGCTGTCGACGGCCCGGTAGCACCGCTCGAAGTCCAGCTCCATGCCGTCGAGTCTGCCCCCGCCGACCGCCCGGAAGCTGGCGGGAAACGGACATGGGCGTGCCCGGCCGGGGCCTGCGTGGCCCGGGTCGCGCGGTGCGCCCGTAGAATCGTCACCCGTGAGCCTCACCATCGGGATCGTCGGCCTGCCCAATGTCGGCAAGAGCACCCTCTTCAACGCCCTGACCAAGAACGACGTGCTCGCCGCGAACTACCCGTTCGCGACGATCGAGCCGAACGTCGGCGTGGTCGGCCTGCCCGACGAGCGGCTCCAGAAGCTGTCCGAGATGTTCGGCAGCGAGAAGATCCTGCCCGCCCCGGTCTCTTTCGTCGACATCGCGGGCCTCGTCCGCGGCGCGTCGAAGGGCCAGGGCCGCGGCAACGCGTTCCTCGCGAACATCCGCGACGCGTCCGCGATCTGCATGGTCGTCCGCGCGTTCTCCGACCCGAACGTCCTGCACGTCGACAGCAAGGTCTCGCCGGCCGACGACATCGAGACGATCAACACCGAGCTGATCCTCGCCGACCTGCAGACGGTCGAGAAGGCGCTGCCCCGCCTGCAGAAGGAAGCGAAGCTCAAGAAGGACAAGGCTCCGGCCGTCGCCGCCGCCGAGGCCGCGTTCAAGCTGCTCAACGACGGCACCACGCTGTACGCGGGCGCCGCGGCGGCCGGCATCGAGCTCGACCTGCTGGCCGAGTTGCACCTGCTCACCACGAAGCCGTTCCTCTACGTCTTCAACGTCGACGAGACCGAGCTCAACAACGCCGCGTTCCTCGACGAGATGCGCGCCCTCGTCGCCCCGGCCGAGGCCATCTTCATGGACGCCAAGATCGAGTCCGAGCTCATCGACCTCCCCGAGGACGAGGCCATGGAGCTCC
>CAKUMG010000090.1 GCA_934667465.1 uncultured Actinoplanes sp.
GGCGGCGGGCGCTGCTCGCCGCGGCGGGGGCCGGGGCCGTGGCGTCGCTGGCCGTCGGGGCCCCGGCGGCTGCCACCAAGGCGCGGCCCGGCAAGAAGCCGGCGCGGGGGCACTATCTGATCAAGGGTGCCGCGCTGGTGTCGGTCGACCCGGCGATCGGCAACCGGGCGAAGGCCGACATCGAGGTGAAGGACGGGCGGATCGTCGCGGTGGGCACCGGGCTCAAGGCCCGCGGCGCCACGACCATCGACGCCTCCCGGATGATCGCGATGCCGGGGTTCGTCGAGACGCACTACCACATGTGGAGCGCGCTGGGCCGCAACTTCGTGTCGACCGGCTTCGAGTACTTCGCGGCGAAGTCGGCCACCGTCGCCGCGTACCAGCCGGACGACTTCTACGACAGCGTGCTGCTCGGCCTGGTCGAGGCCGCCGGCGCCGGGATCACGACGGTCAACAACTGGGCCCACAACGTGCGCGGGCCGGCCTGGGCCGACGCCGAGCTGCAGGCGCACGCCGACGGGCTGGTGCGGGCGCGGTACTCGTACGGGCACCGGGACGGCCAGCCCGGCACCCAGCCGATCGACTTCGCCGACATCGACCGGGTCCGGCGGACGTGGTTCGGCCCCAAGTCGCCGTTCGACGGCCTCGTCCACCTCGGCGTCAACCTGCGCGGACCCGGCCAGCCGGCGGTCTTCCACGCGGAGATGGCCGAGGCGCGCAAGCGCAAGCTGCCCGTCTCGGTGCACTCCGGGCAGGGCCCCACCACGGCGGTGCACGCCGCGGACATCGAGAAGATGGGCTACCTCGGGCCGGACTTCCTGCTGTGCCACGCGCTGCCGTTCGACGAGGCGGACCGGCAGGCGATGGTCCGCACGAAGGCCCCGGTGAGCTTCTCGCCCCACTCCGAGCTGCGGCTCGGCACGGCGGGCGGCTTCCACGGGCAGCTGCTCAAGATGGCGGCCGCCGGGATCACGGTGTCGCTGTCGTTCGACGCGTCGTCGCTGGCGCCGATCAACATGTTCGAGTCGATGAACATCGCCTGGAACCTCGGCATCCCCTACGTGGGCACCGACACGGCCGGCCTGCCCGCCGTGGTGTTCAAGCAGGCGATCGAGATGGCCACCATCAACGGCGCCCGGACGCTCGGGCTGGAGAAGGTCACCGGCTCGATCACCCCGGGCAAGCGGGCCGACATCGTGCTGATCCGCGCCGACGACATCAACATCGCCCCGATCGGCGACCTGGAGTCCACGCTGGTCCGCTCGGCGACCCCCGCCAACATCGACACCGTGCTCGTCGACGGGCGGATCGTCAAGCGCAACCGCGAGCTGACCAGCCACGATGCCGGCACGATCGTGCGCCGGGCCGCGGCCGCCGCGCACGCCGTCCGCACCCGCGCGGGCGGCATCCTCACCCCGGCCTCCAAGGTCCCGCCCCGCTTCTGACTCCGCGACGACTCCGCGACGACTCCGCGACGACTCCGCGACGACTCCGCGACGACTCCGCGACGACTCCGCGACCCGGGGGCGGGAGCGCGGAAGCCCGGGGACGCAACCGCGGCGGCCCGAGAGGGGTCGCCGCGGTGGGTGGGTGGGTGGTCAGAGGGTGCAGGTGGCGCCCGAAGCGGGCAGCTTCAGGTCGATGAGGTAGTCGGCGGCCGCCTGGTTGACGCAGGGGTTCGTCCCGGCCGTGACGATGGTGTGCCCCTCGCCGCGGACCGTGAGCAGCGCGCTGCCCAGGGTCTCGGCGAGACGCACGCCGCCCGCGTGCGGGGTGGTCGGGTCGCCGGTGATCGAGACGACCAGGGTGCGGGGGAGGCCCTGGACGTCGTCGGCGTACGGGAAGCCCAGCGTGGGCTGCGCCGGCCAGTGCTCGCAGCCGTCGCGCGCGCCGGTGCGCAGGTCCACGCCCGGGTCCATGAACGGGGCGGACGCGAAGACCGCGGTGCGCAGCTCGCCGCCCTGCTGCTCGGTCAGCCGCTGCTCGTCCATGCAGTTGATGGCGTAGTTGGCCTCGGCGAAGTTGGTCCAGGCGCCGTTCGCGTCCCGGCCGGCGAAGTCGAAGCCGAGCTGGGCCAGTTCGTCGCCGCGGCCCTGCCGCAGCTGGGTCAGGCCCTTGATGATGCGCGGCCACGCGGCCTCGGTGTACAGACCGGAGATCACGCCGCCGACCGCGCCGTCGAAGCCGAGCTCGCCGCCGAGGGCCGGTACCGGGGTGCCGTACAGCGGTTGCACGATCTTCTGGAATTCCTCGACCGCGGCCGCAGGGTCCTGGCCGAGCGGGCAGTCGTCCTGCTGCGCGCAGGAGGCGGCCATCCGGTCGAACGCGGCCTGGAAGCCGGCGTACGCGCTGGTCCGCCGTTCGGCCGTGCCCTGCCGGGAGTCGATGGCGCCGTCGAGCAGCATCGCCCGGACATTGCGGGGGAACTGCTCGGCGTAGACCGCGCCGAGCCGGGTGCCGTAGCTCTGCCCCAGGAACGTGAGCTTGTCGTCGCCGAGCACCGCCCGCAGCACGTCCAGGTCGCGGGCCACGTCGCGGGTGCCGAGGTGCGCCAGCGCGTCGCGCCCGCCGGAGCCCGCGGCGCAGCGCTCGACCACGGCGCGGGTGTCCTGCTCGGTCCACTGCACGGTCGTGCCCTGCGTGGTCAGCGGCACCTCGCCCCGGTCGGCCTCCGCGTCGGTGTAGCAGTCCACGGCGGGCTCGGTCGCGCCGACGCCCCGGGGGTCGAACCCGACCAGGTCGAAGCGGGCGAGCAGCGGGCTCTTCGCCTCGGTCAGCCCGAGGGCGGTGGTGGCGGCGCCGAACACGCCCGAGCCGCCGGGCCCGCCCGGGTTGGTCACCAGCGAGCCGATCCTGTCGCCCGTGGCGGCCACGCGCGCGACGGCGACCTTGATCGTGCGCCCACCGGGATCGTCGTAGTCCAGGGGCGCCTCCATGCGGGCGCACTGCAGGCCGTCGACCAGCCCCAGCACAGTGGTCTCCGTGGCCGTCGAGGCGTAGTCCGCGCACGGCCCCCACTGCAGCGTCTGCTGGTGGAACCGGTCGAGCCCGGCGGGCCGGTCGGGCGCGGGCGGGCTGCAGGCGGCGAGGGGCACGAGGAGCGCGGCGGCGGCAGCGATCCGGGCCGCGGTGGTCGTCATACGCATGCCATCCAGAAGACCAGCCGGTCCGGGGTGCGGTGAGGACCGCCGCGTCACCGCTTCTCATGACACGGCGTCACTGGCACTGTCCATATCGGTGGTTTCGCGGTGGGCTGGCGACGTGTAGCGTCACGGTCGCCATGTGTGTCAATGGAGGCCCCCGGCGGGTGGCCATGTCGATCTTCGACAGCGCGGGGAACCCGCACTACAGCGGCGGCGGCCCGGTGGTCGTTCACGAGGTCGCGGCGCGGCTGGCCCGGTCCTACGACGTCGTCGTCTACACCGCGTCCTACCGCGGCAGCGGGCGGACCGTGACCCGGGACGGCGTCCGCTACGTGCACCTGCCGGTCGGCTGGGCCGGCCCGCGCGGCGGGCAGCTCCTGTTCCAGGTCCTGCTGCCGCTGGTCGCCGCGGTGAGCCGGCCCGTGGTGTGGATCGAGACGCTGTCGCCACCGGTCTCCGCGAGCCTGCTGCCGCTCCTGACCCGCCGCCCCGTCGTCGCGCTGGCGCAGATGCTCAGTGGCGCCGACGCGGCCCGCCGCTACCGGTTGCCGTTCCATCTCGTCGAGCGTCGCGTCCTGCGGTGGTACCGCCACTTCATCGCGCTCAACGCCGAGGACCGCGCGGCGATCACCCGGTACGCCGCGGCGGCGACCTGCCATCTGATCCCCAACGGCGTGCACCGGCCGGTCGTCGCCGAGGACGACTTCGGGGCGGGTGAGCACCTGCTCTTCCTGGGCCGCATCGACGTGCGGCAGAAGGGCCTGGATCTGCTGCTGAGCGCGCTGCACCGCAGGCCGCCCGGCATGCCGCTGGTGGTGGCCGGGTCGGGGGCGCCGGCCCAGGAGCGCGAGTTGCGCCGGCTCGTCGCCGCGACCGGGCTGGACGTGCGGCTGGCCGGGCGGGTCGACGGGGCGCACAAGGAGCGGTTGATCCGCTCCTGCGCGGTGCTGGTGGTGCCGTCACGCTACGAGACGTTCAGCCTCAGCGCGCTGGAGGCGATGGCGTACGGCAAGCCGGTGGTGACCTTCGACCTGCCGCAGCTGCGCTGGATCGGCGACGACTGCGGCGTGCGGGTCCCCGGGTTCGACGTGGACGCGCTCGGCCGGGCGCTGGGCGAGCTGGCCGCCGACGCGCCCCG
Organism: uncultured Actinoplanes sp.; assembly: GCA_934667465.1. Taxonomy (GTDB): domain Bacteria; phylum Actinomycetota; class Actinomycetes; order Mycobacteriales; family Micromonosporaceae; genus Actinoplanes. Next base: position 4,282 of record CAKUMG010000090.1, read on the forward strand.
GCGGGCCGCGCTCGGCCGGTGCGGGTACGCGCGCAGCCGCGAGCACGACTGGGACACCGTGGGCGAGCGGTACCGGGCGGTGGTCGACGGGCTGCTGGCCGGCCCTCACCGGTCCGCGACGTAGTACACCTCCGGGGCGGCGGGAATAATGGAGCCGTCCGGGAAGAGGCCGCCGGCCTGGGTCCGATAGCCGCGGATGAGGTCCGCTTTATCCGCGATTCCGTGCGCCCATTCCTGGCGTTTCAGCCGATGCCGGGAAAGGAATGCCGGATCGGGTGCGGCGTGCCGATCATAGGGAAAATCGGAATAGTGCACGATGCGGCCCGGCAGTCGCGTGCCGGCGTCGCGGACGAGCAGATGGTCGACGTGCCGGCCGACGCCCAGCGGGCAGAGGATGAGCCGGGCAGCCGCCGCGTGCGCGCCCACCGCGGCCGCGATCTCGCCCACCAGGGTGCGGTCGCCGCGCGCCCGTCGCCCGCGGGCGATGTCGTACCGGTAGGTGGGGTAACGGTGGGTCAGCTCCGGAAGGACCCGGGCGGCGGCGCCGGGCAGCCGGCGCCGGCGGAACAATGCGTCGGGAAAGCCCAGGTGAACCGGCTTCACGCCGAGCGCGGACAGCACGTCGACGTCCTCACGCCGACGCGCGGCGTACAGCGCCCCGGAGTCGCCGCCCCGCAGGAAGCGGCGGGCCGCGAACGTGTGCGGCGGCGGGCCCGCGGCGGTGAACACCGTGGCGACGACCACCGGGCAGCGGTCCGCCACGGCCGCCAGCAGCGCGCCGCAGGACAGCACCGCGTCGTCGAGATGCGGCGACAGGACCAGCACCGGATCGCCGTCCGTCAACCGGCCGAGAATGTTCATGCGCGATTTCTCCCGGAGGAAACATTGACTTGTGAAGATGCGTATATGGAAGCTGTGTTGTTGGCAGGGGGGCAGGGAACGCGGCTGCGCCCGCTCACCCGGACCACCCCGAAACCGATGCTGCCGCTGGCCGGAATTCCGTTCCTGACGCATCAGCTGGTGCGGGCGCGGGAGGCCGGCGCCGAGCACGTGGTGCTGGCGACCTCGTACAAGGCGGAGATGTTCCGCGACCACTTCGGCGCGGGCGCCGGGCTGGGGCTGGCGCTCAGTTACGCGGTGGAGGACGAGCCGTTGGGGACCGGGGGAGCCGTGCGCAACGCCGCCGGGCACCTGCGCGGCGACGGCCCGGTGGTGATCCTCAACGGCGACGTCCTGGGCGGGCTCGACCTGACCTCGATCCTGCGCCGGCACCGCGAGTGCGCCGCCGACGTCACCCTGCACCTGCGCCGCGTGCCCGATCCGGCCGCCTACGGCGTGGTCAGCACCGGCCCGGACGGGCGGGTCACCGCGTTCGAGGAGAAGACCGGGCGGCCGTCCACCGATCAGATCAACGCGGGGACGTACGTGTTCTCGCGCGCCGCGCTGCGCTCCATCCCGCCGGACCGGGTGGTGAGCCTGGAACGGGAGACGTTCCCCGGCCTGATCGAGGCCGGCCGGGTGGTGCAGAGCGTGCACGACCAGGCGTACTGGCTCGACATCGGCACCCCCGCGGCGTACGTGCGTGGCAACTGCGACCTCGTGACGGGGCTGGCACCGTCGGCGGCGCTGCACGGCGGCCCGGCCGGGAGCCTGGTGCTGGACGGCGCCCGGGTCGGTGACGGCGCGAGCCTGGGCGGTGGGACGGTGCTGGGCCGGCGCGCCGAGGTCGGCGACGGCGCCCGGGTCCACGGCAGCGTGGTCTTCGACGACGCCCGCATCGGCGCCGGGGCGCGGGTGACCGGCGCGGCGGTGGGGCGCCGCGCCCGCATCGGGGCGGGCGCGGTCGTCGCCGGCGTCCTGCTCGGCGACGACGACGAGGTGCCGCCCGGCGCCCGTCTCCAGGCCTGACGTCACCGCAACAGCCAGGTGACGGCCTCGGCCAGCGACCCGGCCGTCACGGTGGCGGCCGGGTCCGGTACCGCGGCCAGCCGTACGGTCGTGCAGCCCGCCGCCGCCCCGGCCGCCACGTCGGAGGCGGCGTCGCCCACCATCGCGCTGCGCCGCAGGTCCACGCCGGGATGCTCGCGCGCGACGCGGTGCAGCAGCCCCGGCAGCGGCTTGCGGCAGTCGCACGCGCCGGCCTCGTGCACGCAGGCGTAGATGCCGTCGATCCCCGTGTCCAGCAGGCTCAGCAGCCGCGCGTGCACCGCGTCGAGGTCGTCGCGGCTCATCAGGCCGCGGGCCACGCCCCGCTGGTTGGTCACCACGAAGACCGGTACACCCGCCGCGCGCAGCCGGCGCACAGCCGCCCCGGCCCCGGGCAGCAGTGCGAGCTGCCCGGGAGCCGTGACGTAGGAGCCTTCGGGTGCCTTGACATTGACGGTGCCGTCCCGGTCGAGCAGCACGGCCGACCACCGCGTCACGGGCGCGGGTGGACGGCGGCCTCGACGATCTCGCAGATGGTGTGCCCGACCGCCATGTGGCACTCCTGCACCCGGGCCGTGTCCGACGACGGCGCCCGGAACGTGTAGTCGGCGAGGCCCGCGAGCGTGCCGCCGTCCGCGCCGGTGAACGCGACCGTGGTGATCCCCAGCTCGGTGGCCGTGAGCACGGCCTGCACCACGTTCGCCGAGTTCCCGCTGGTGGACAGCCCGACCAGCACGTCGCCCGCGCGGCCCAGCCCGGCCAGCTGGCGGGCGAACGTCAGGTCGTAGTGGTAGTCGTTGCCGATCGCGGTCATCGCCGCGGTGTTGCTGGCCAGGCAGTACGACGACATGGACGGCCGGTCGTAGCGGAAGCGGCCCAGCAGCTCGGCCGAGAGGTGCTCGGCATCGGTGGACGAGCCGCCGTTGCCGCAGAAGAACACGGTGCGGCCCTCGGCCATGCACCCGACCACGGCGGCGGTGATGTCGTCGAGCGTGTCCATCAGCGCGTCGTCCTTGGTGACGCGGTGCTTGGTGTCGGCGCTCTCGGTGATGCGCTCGCGCAGGACGGCGGTGTAGGTCATCGCGGGCTCCAGGTGCTCAGGCCGGCGGGGGCGAACGTGATCTCCTCCACCGTCATGTCCAGCTCGGTCAGGGCGGCGGACACCCGCCACTTGGCGTCGAAGTCGCAGTAGAGCAGCATGAAGCCGCCCCCGCCGGCGCCGGTGATCTTGCCGCCGAGGGCGCCCGCCGCGCGTGCCGCCGCGTACGCCTCGTCGATGTAGCCGGTGCTGATCCGCGGGCTGATCCGCTTCTTCTGCTGCCAGGCCTCGTCGAGCAGCGCGCCGAAGTCGCGCAGCCGGTTCTGCAGCAGGGCGTGCTTCATCGCGGTGGCCAGCTGCTTCTGGGCGCGCAGCCCCTCGACGGTGTCGCGTTCCGCGCCGGTCAGCCGGGCGGTCTGGTCGGCGATGATGTTGTCCGAGGCCCGGGTGCGGCCGGTGAAGCAGAGGAGCAGGTTGTGCTCGAGCTCGGCCAGGGTGTCCTCGCGGATGCGCAGCGGGTTCACCACGACGTGGTCGCCGCCGAGGAACTCGATGTAGTTGAAACCGCCGAACGCCGCCGCGTAGTGGTCCTGCTGACCGCCGCGGATGCCGAGGTCGTGGCGCTCGAGCCGGTGCGCGGTGCGGGCCACCTGGTAGGCGTCCATCCGCAGGCCGTACCGGTCGCGCAGCAGCCCGACCAGGGTGACCAGCACCGCGGACGAGGAGCCGAGGCCTGAACCGGGCGGCGCGGAGCTGTGCACGGTCAGGTCGTAGCCGTCGCGCTCGCCGCCGGCCAGGTCGCCGAGGTGGCAGGCCGCGGCCTTGACCAGGTCGAGCTCGCCGTCGAGGACGAGGTGCTCGTCGACGCCGAAGCTGAGCGAGACGCCGAGGTCCTCGGAGCGTACGTGGATCGCGCCGTCCGGCCGCGGGGTCAGGCTGCCGTACGCGTAGCGGTTGATGGTGGCCGACAGCACCGCCCCGCCCTCGGTCTCGGGGAAGGGCGCGACGTCGGTGCCGCCCCCGGCGAAGCTGACCCGCAGTGGGGCCTTCGCGCGCAGCCGCAGGGCGCGGGGATCCCCGCCGACGGAGGTGCGTTCGGGGGCGGGCCGGACGGCCGCGGCTCCCGGTTCGGTGGTGAGCAGGGTGGGCACGGGACTCCCTAGTGGTGTGGGGTGCGGAGCACGTGGCGGAAGATCTCGGCGTGCCGCGCCGCCGCCGCCTCGACGGACATCTCGCGGGCCCGGGCCGGGCCGGCCTGGGCGAGCCGGTCGAGCAGGGTGTCGTCGGTGGCCAGCCGTTTGAGCGCGTCGCGCAGCGCCTCGGTGTCGCCGGGCGGCACGAGCAGCCCGGTGGGCCCGGCCACCTCCCGCACGCCGGGCAGGTCGCTGGCGACCGGGACGCAGCCGGCGGCCATGCCCTCGCCGAGGACGAGGCCGTACGCCTCCGCGGTGGTCAGGCTGGGCAGCACCACGACGTCGTGGCTGCTGTAGGCCTCCCACAGCTCGGCGTCGCCGACCCGGCCGCGAAACGTGACGCCGGTCAGCCCGGCCGCGCGGGCCAGCAGCCGCGGGCGTTCCGGGCCGTCCCCGATCAGCGTCACGGTCACGCCGGGCAGGTCCCCGGCCGCGTCGAGCAGCACGTGGGCGCCCTTGTAGGGGCGCAGCTGCCCGACGAACAGCACCCGCAACGTGCCGGGTGGCCGGGGTGTGCGGGGCAGGACCCGCCGCGTGTCCACGCCCCACCGCACGATCTCGACCGGCGGTCCCGTCCCGGTCGCCATCCGGTCGTGGTAGCCGTCCGAGCTCACCAGGATCACGTCGGCGAGCTGGGCGATGCGCCGGTGCACCCGGTTGTAGGCCTCGCAGGCGGCGCGCAGACCGGGGATGGCCAGGTCGCTGTGGTGGGTGTAGACGATCGCGGGCCGGCGGCGCATCGTGGTGGCCAGCAGCAGGAACGCGTCGCTCATGGTGGGCACCGGGCCGTGCACGTTGACCACGTCGTAGCCGGCGAGCCGGCGGCGGAACCGGGGCCACGACAGCGCGAACCCGGAGAAGCGCAGCTCGCGGCGCACGAGGCGGGGGAAGTCGGCCCGGCTCACCACGTCCACCTCGTGCCCGGCCGCGGTGAGGCCGCGGTGCAGGTTGCCCATGGAGGTGGCGATGCCGCTGACCACCGGGGCGACCTCCGAGGTGAAGATGAGCACGCGCAGCGGCCCGCCGGGTGCGGGCGGTGGGCGGCGGGCGGCGGGGTCGCGGTGCAGCTCGCGGACGTGGCGCAGGAAGCGGCGGGCCTCGGCCACCCCCGACTTGGAGATCCCGTCGAGGCGCCGCCGGAACGTGTACTCGACCTCGTCGAGGGTGCGCCACCGTCCGCGTACGAGGATCTCCAGCAGGATCTTGTAGCCCCGCGGGCGCAGCGGCACGCCGTCGACGACCGCGCGCCGCAGCGCGAAGAAGCCGCCCAGCGGGTCGGTGGAGGCCCGGGTCCGGGGCAGGACCGCGTGCACCAGCCGGCGGCATCCGCGCGAGGCCCGCCGCCGGAACCTGCCGTGCAGGCCCGCGGCCGAGCCGCTGCCGCGGTAGCGGGTGGCGACCACCAGGTCGGCCGGCCCGGCGGCGAGCGCGTCGAGCAGGCCGGGCACGGCCTCGGGCGGATGCTGCAGGTCGGCGTCCATCACCACGAGCACGCCGGCGGTGGTGGCGGCGAAGCCGGCCAGCACGGCGCCGCCCAGGCCACCCTCGCGGTCCCCGGGCGGTCGGTGCACGAAGCTGACCCGGGGGTCGCCACCGGCCAGCTCGGCGAGCCGGCCGGGCGTGCCGTCGTCGGAGTCGTCCACGAACACCAGCTCCCAGTCGCGCCCGTCCAGGGCGGACCGGAGGCGGTCGTGAAGCGGGCCGACGCTGTCCGCCTCGTGGCGGGTGGGCACGACGACGGCAATCCGCCCCGCCCTTTCCGTACTGTTTCCGGACCATGATCGAGACACGGTCTGAGACACGGCGAATCCTCACGTCAGCAATGGGGCGCCCGCAAACACATTGACGCACGTGACTGCTAGTGGAGCCGGTGAAAGAGGTACTGATGGGGGCGTGCGGTGGATCGGACCGCCCGCCCGGGGCCGATGTGGATCGCGCAACTGTTACCGGGGAGTCATGGTAGGGGCAGGCGCGAGGGAAAGAAAAGCGCGTGTCGGCGCCCGGTGTGTCCACCTAGAACCGGGGGCGAGAGGATTGTCCACCCACTATGGACGTTTGTGCGCCACCGGAAGCTGATCAACTGTTCGGCCGGTTTGCTCCGGCTGTGGCGCACCCGATATTTCGATCGTGCGAACAATGTGAAACGGCCGGGAACGCGGGGTGTCCCGGCCGTTTCGGTGCTATTTCCCGTCACGCCCGGGTAGCACCAGCGACATTGATCGTCTTCACATTCGGTGCAGGGCGCCGAGCATTCGCGCGCCGGTGACGTCCCATGTGTTCTTCTTCACCTGCCGGTGCCCGGCGGCGGTCAGCCTCGTCCGCAGCCCCGGCTCACGCAGGCGCAGCACCGCCTCCGCCCACGCCCGCGGGTCGTCCGGCGGGACCAGCAGCGCGGCGTCCTCGGCGATCTCCCGGAAGATCGGGATGTCGGCGGCCACCACCGGCAGGCCCGCCGCCATGGCCTCGAGCAGCGGCAGGCCCAGGCCCTCGATCAGCGAGGGATAGCCGAACGCCGTGGCGCCGGCGTACAACCCGTGCAGGTCCTCCTCGCTGACCCGGGGCAGATGCCGGATCCGGTCGGCGACCCCCAGCTCGGCGGCCAGCCGCGGCACCGGATCGGGGAACCGGTCGTCGACAGTGCCGACCAGCACCAGGTGGTAGTCGGCCGGCAGGTGGGCCAGGGCGCGGACCAGCACGGCGACGTTCTTGTGCGGGCGGCGGGCACCCACCTGCAGCACGTAGGTCGCCGGCACCTCCTGCCCGCCGACCCGCGTGACCGGGTGGGCGTCGCGGGCGAACCCCTCGTCCACCCCGCCCGGCACGACCTGCCAGCCGGGCACCCGCACCCGGTAGTACCGCTCGATGTCGCGGGCCGACGCGTCGCTCCGGGTCAGCACCCTGTTGGTGCGCACCATCAGCGCGGTGTGCAGCATGTAGAGCAGCCGGGTGCGCCGGTCCGGGGCGAAGCGGGCGTCGGCCTCCATGATGCAGTCGTGCACGAACGTGCACCGGCGCCCGCCGCCGAGCAGCGGTCCGCCGAGGCTGTACGGCGAAAGGGTCACCGTCGCCCCGGCCCGGCGCAGTGCCGCCGGCCACCGCACCCACTGCAGCGGCGAGGTCAGCGGCAGGTCGAAGTGCGCCCGCCGGCTGCCCAGCCCTTCGATCAAGCCGTCGAGGTCGAAGCGGCGGGAGCGCTGGCCCGGCCGCACGAACACGGTGACGTCGAACTCGCCGCGGTCGGCGATCCGGTGCAGCAGCATCTCGGTGAAGCGGCCGATGCCGTGGTACTCGTCGGACAGCACCCGCCCGTCGACGGCCAGGTGCGGGCGGCGGGCGGGCGGCGGGGAAGATG